>NZ_JBSFQF010000009.1:56331-203767 GCF_053588575.1 Gordonia sp. NPDC003429 | reverse complement strand
GGTCGACCCACACCGTCACCAGCTACCGTGAGAACCCGGTCCCCGCAAACGCTGGAACCAACTAACCGAGCCTCCAGCAAACCCGGGGCGATTCAATCAGTACTGCTGGAACTCGGGGTCGACGTAGCCGCCGGCCTCCTCACCGCCGGGACCGCGGTCGGACGAGCGGTCGAACACCGGCGCGTAGAGCGGGTGCGCCGGGTCACGGATGATCCGTCCGCCCACCCGCTTTCGCAGGATCTCCCCGCCCGGGTCGGCAGCATAGCCGCGTCCTGCGAGCCATCCCCGCACCCGCGCCCGATGGGCCCGGTCGCCGCGGACGGTGTTGTACACGTAGTTCACGCCGCGTGCGGCCGCCTCGCTCTCGAGGTGATCGAGGATGAACGTTCCCGCGCCGTGAGACTGCCGGTGGGTTTCCACGGCGAGCAGTATCTCGGCGTCGCCCCAGGCGCTGTCCATCCAGCCGTACCCGACCACGCCGTCGGCGTCCTCGGCACGCCACCACTCGCCTGTCATCCGGTCGCCGGGACGCGACGCGAAATCGAAGACGCCTTCGGGTGCATGCCCGATGATGCGTTCGCGGTCGGTGTCCCAGGTGGGCGACTGCTCGTGAATCCACGACAGCGCCACCGATCCGGACGGGCCGTCGGCCTCACCCCCGCGGGCCACCATGCGTCCCGCTTCGGTGAGCACGCGGTCGGCGCGGTCGGCCGCGAGATAGCCGCCGGTGCCGTAGAGGGAGGCGAGCGTCTCGCGCGTGACGCCGCATTCACGCGCGGCCTGATGCAATTCGAGCTTGTGCATCCGTCCACCGGCGGTGTCGATCATCATCAGCAGCGCCCGCACCGGGTCGTCGCTGCGCGGTGGCGCCGCATCGCCCGCGCGGCCCTGCCACGTCCGTTTGGGGTGTCGGCGAAGGTACTCCTGCTCGAGGGCCAGCATGCGCCGGGTGTGGGTGGCGAACTGTTCGGCGGTGCCGTGCAGGAACACCCAGTTGCGGGTGTCGTGTGCCCGCTTGCCCTGCACTTCGAGTTCGGTATCCGACAGTTCCTCGACGGGACGGCCCACCATGCGCGGCGCGGTGTCGGCGACGACGCCGAAGTCGGTGCTCATTTCTCCGCCACCATCGGGGTGTCAACGCCGATCGGTCCCGTCTTGTGTGAGCCGCCGGGCGCACCGAGCGGTTGCGCACGCCCGGGAAGCAACTCGGTGAAGAATCGGCGTGCGTCCTCCACGAACTCCTCGTCCTCGGGTGCCACCCGGCGATCCTGGCTGATGGCCTCCACCGGGCAGACGGGTTCGCAGGCCCCGCAGTCGATGCATTCCTTCGGGTTGATGTAGAGCTTGCGTTCACCCTCGTAGATGCAGTCGACCGGACACTCCTCGGTGCACGACTTGTCCATCACGTCGATGCACGGACTGGCGATCACATAGGGCATCGGTACCTCCTCATGCCGGGACCGGCGCGGGCTGAGCGTCGGTCGAATGTCCGGGAAACAGTTGCGCCGCAGGGTCGATGTACACCGCGGCGTTGTTCACGGCCGTCGCCACCTCGCCGAACCCGACGGCGATGAGCCGCACCTTGCCGTCGTGGTCGGCGATGTCGCCGGCGGCGTAGATGCCGGGCCGTGTGGTGCGCATCGCCGGATCGACGACGATGTGCCGGTTGTCGTGCAGTTCGAGTTCCCAGTCACGCAGCGGCCCGAGGTTGGCCATGAATCCGAGGGCTGCCACGACACGCTGACACCCGACATCGCGGGTGGTGCCGTCGGCCTTGAGCGTGATACTGGCGGCCTGCAACGCGGCGTCACCGGTGAGCGAGCTGACCTCGGCATCGGTGATGACTTCGACCGACGACGCCATGACCTGCTCGACGGTGCCGTGGTGTGCCCGAAAAGCCTTGCGCCGGTGCACGACCGTCACCGATCGGGCGATCGGCTCGAGCATCAGCGCCCAGTCCAGGGCCGAGTCTCCCCCACCTACCACGAGTACGTCGGCGCCGGTGTACGGCGCCGCGTCGGGGACGAAGTAGTCCAGTCCCCGGCCGAGGAAGTCCTCGCCGGCGGGCAGCGCGCGCGGGGTGAAGGTCCCGATCCCGCCGGTGATCACCACCGCACCGCAGTCGATCCGGTCGCCCGCGGAGGTGGTCACCAGGTGCCTGCCATCGGACCCGGTGGTACACGTCTGCACCTCACGGCCGAGAAGGAAGAACGGATCGTACTGCGCGGCTTGCTGTTCGAGCCCGGCGATCAGGTCGCGGCCCTTGATCGCCGGAAAGCCGGCCACATCGAAGATCAGCTTCTCCGGATACATCGCGGTGACCTGCCCGCCGATCTGCGACAGCGAATCCACCACCACCGTCGACAGTCCGCGCACCCCTGCGTAGTAGGCCCCGTACAGCCCGACCGGTCCCGCGCCGACGATCACGAGGTCGGTGCGGCGGTCGACGATGGCGGTCGGTGTCATCGTCATGCTCCTGTCACGGTCGGCAGCATCTGCTGCCGGACACGGAATCGTTGCAGCTTACCGGTGGCGGTCTTGGGCAGTGTGTCGACGAAGATCACGTCCCGCGGCCGTTTGAACGACGCCAATTCCTCTCTGCACCAATCGATCAGGTCGTCGGCGGTGACCGTTCCCCTGGCGTCGTCGGTGAGCACCACCGCGGCGATGGGTTTGTCGAGGCCGGCCGCATCGGGCAGCCCGACCACCGCCGCTTCGGCAACCGCGGGGTGCGCGAGCAGCCGTGACTCCACCTCCGACGGTGACACCCAGATCCCACCGGCCTTGAGCAGGTCGTTGGAGCGTCCGAGGCATTGGTAGTAGCCGTCCTCGTCGCGCAGGTACGTGTCGCCGGTGGACAGCCACGATCCCTCGAACACGCTGCGGGTGGCCTCGGTGCGATGCCAGTACCCGAGGGCGATCGATTCGCCGCGGACGAAGAGCCGTCCCGGTGTGCCCGCTGACACCAGGTTGCCGTCGGCGTCGCGGATCTCGAGTTCGTAACCGGGCACGGCCTTTCCGGTGGTGCCCGGCCTGATGTCACCGGGTTGGTTGGACAGGAAGATGTGCAGTGCCTCGGTGGAGCCGATGCCGTCGAGGATGTCGACGCCGAATCGCCGCCGGAAGTTCTCCTGCAGCGCGGGTGGCAACGCCTCGCCCGCCGACACTCCCCACCGCACCGACGCGAAGGCGTCGTCGGGCAACGCCGAGTTGACGATGGTCGCGTAGAAGGTGGGCACGCCGAAGAACAGCGTCGGTTGTCCCTGGGCGAGGCGGTCGCCCACCGACTCCACCGTCGGCCGCAACGGCATCAGCAGTGCGGTCGCACCGGCCGCGAGCGGGAAGAACAGGCTGTTGCCGATCCCGTAGGCGAAGAACAGTTTCGCCACGGAGAAGCAGACGTCGTCGGGGCCGATCCCCAGCGTCTGCCGCCCGTAGGTCTCGTAGACCCATTTGATGTTCTCGTGCCGGTGCATCGCGGCCTTGGGGCTCCCGGTGGTGCCCGAGGTGTAGAGCCACAGTGCCCACGAGTCGGTCATGGTGGAGGCGATCTCAATCGGGCTGCGGTTCAACAGTTCTCGCCAGTCGTGGCGTGTCACTCCCGCAGGCGATGTTTCTGTCACGTCGCCCCCCGTCACATCGCCCACCGTCACATCGCGCACCGCCCCGTCGCGCACCGTCACGAGATGTGCGAGATCGGGTGCGTCGACCACCGCGGCGGCCACCGTGTCGGCGAACTCGGGGGTCGCCACCAGTGCCCGCGCGCCGGAGTCGACGACGAGCTTGTGCAACTCGGCGCCATTGAGCATGGTCGAGACGGGCACGGCCACCAGCCCGGCGTGGAACGCCGCCAGGATGGTCACCGCCATCTCGACGTCGTCGCTCATCACCAGCATCACCCGGTCGTCGGCATGCAGACCGATGGCGCGCAGCCCGGACGCGACCCGCGCGACCTCGTCGGACAGCTCCGCATAGGTGACCGTTCGCGTGCCGATCAGGGCGGTCTTGTCGCCCAATCCCTCGGCGACCCGCGCATGTACCAGATACTCGGCGGCGTTGAATCCCGCCGGAACCGTTGCCACCATCCCGCTACACCCGCTTCACGTCGAACTCGGCGCGATGGCCGGTGCCGTAGCGCCGCAGCGCACCGTCGGGTCCGGCCGCGTTGGGCCGGATGAAGATCCAGTTCTGCCATGCGGTCAGACGCCCGAAGATCTTGGTTTCCATCGTCTCCGGACCGACGAAGCGGTGATTGGCCTCCATCCCGGTCAGCGCGTCGGGCGACAACGATGCCCGCTCCTCGAGCACGATCCGCAGTTCGTCGGCGAAGTCGATGTCGTCGAGCGCCGAGGTCAGCAGCCCGAGTTCGTCGGCGGCGGGTGCGTCGAGCAGTATCCCGGCCGACTCGCGCACCGCGGCGAGGTCGCTCCCGTGCCCGTAGAAGCGCGACTCGAGCCGGGTGAGCCCGTTGCCCATCGGGTAGCTGCCGAAGTTCGCCGCGGTGAGCCGGATGACGGCCGGGTCGGCATCGGGGTCGATGTCCTCGTACACGCCTTCGAGCATGTACTGCCGATCACCGGCGTAGGCGATCTCGGCGAGGAAGCCGGCAAACGCGCTGCCCGGTTCGATGACGCTGATGAGGCTGCGGCTGGTCACGTCGAGACGTTTGAACGTCCGCTTGAGGTAGTGCCGGATCTCGTTGACGAGCCAGTCGCCGGCCAGTTCCTCGAGCTGCGCATCGTAGGCGGTGGCCACCTCGATGTCCCCGGTGACGCGAAACACCCAGGTGCCCAGGTCATTGTGGTTGGTACGCAGCCGGAGGATGGCATCGTCGAGTTCGCGGGCCAGTTGCAGCGGGAAGTAGGCGGCACCCTGTTCCCGCACGCCGTCGGCATCCGGTGGTGGTGGTGCATCGGGAACCGCGATGGTGAGGTCGACGCGGCGTGCGTCGGCGTCGAGGAGCGCGCTCACGTACGTGTACTCCAGTTGCGTGTCGGTCTCGGTGCGCCCCAACGGTGTCAGCGCCACGCCCGGGACACCGGAGGGACGCGATGAGCCGTCCACCGCCGCCTGCGCGCGACGGGCGACGGCCGCGTCGAAGTCCGATCGGGCGACGGTCTCGTCGACCAGGCCCCAGCTCACCGCCGTGGTGCCGCGGACGCCCTCGGCGCGGGTGGCGAACACGTCGGCGCGGTCCTTGCGCACCTTGCGCTTGTCGACGACACGGGTGAGGCCGCCGGTACCGGGCAGCACCCCGAGCAGCGGCACCTCGGGCAGCGACACGGCCGATGATCCGTCGTCGACGAGCACGATCTGTTCGCACGCGGCGGCCAGTTCGTAGCCGCCACCGGCCGCGGTGCCGTTCACCGCGGCGATGTAGGTCTGGCCGGAGTTCGCGGTGGCGTCCTCGATGCCGTTGCGCGTCTCGTTGGTGAACTTGCAGAAGTTCACCTTCCACGAGTGTGGCGACCCGGCGAGCATCCGGATGTTGGCTCCGGCGCAGAACATCCGCTCGAGGCCGCCGGTGACCACGACGGCCTTGACCCCGGATGCTCGAAACGCAGGCGCTGCACCGCGTCGTAGAGTTCGATGTCGACGCCGAGGTCGTAGGAGTTCATCTTCAGTTCGTAACCCGGGACGAGTCCGCCCTGCGGATCCACGGCGAGGGTGAGTGTCGCGACAGGTCCGTCGATGTCGAGTCGCCAGTGCCGGTACCGGGACGGGTCGGTGTCGAAGTCGACCGACGGTACAACGGCGGGCGGTACGACGTCGGGCTGGTGCGGGTCGTTGGCGTCGGGGACGATCTGGCCGACGGGAGAAGCTGTGGTGGCGGTCATGGAGAATTCACCTCTTGGGGGCTGGACGGTGAGGGTGTGGGGACGGGGATCGGGAACCCGCGATCGCGGGCGCGGGTTCCCGACCGGCAGGGACACGCTCAGAGAAGGGCCTCTTCGCGCAGATGGACGTAATCGAATTCCACCGGCTGATCGTTGATCCCGGTCTTGGGTGGCGCGATCCAGCCGGCGAATTCGCCGTACTCGTAGTGCGGGATCATCAGCGCGGCCACCCGCGCCCGGTCGTGGGCCAGCGGCAGCCATCGGGCCACGTTCTCGTCCCACTCCTTCTCGCTGATCACCCGTCCGTCGGGTGAGATGAAGTGCTCGGCAAAGGTGCCGACCTTGCGGTGGAATCCCTCGTGCGGCAACGTCAACCGATCGGGCAGGCCGGCGTCCTCGAGTGCCTGATTCCAGCGACGGACGCCGTTCTCGCAGTCGGCCATGTACTCGTCGCGCAGGTCGAGGTTCAGTGCCGTCAGGTAGGGCACGCGAATCTCGACGATCTCGCCGTCCTGCACGGTCCGCATCGGATAGGTCATGTCGGCGAGCACGTGATCGTCCTTGCGGCGGGTCTCCTGCCACCGTCCCTTGAGCCCGCCGGTGAAGTAGGCGGCGGCGTTGGTGGACTGCTCGGAGCCGAACAGGTCCATCGACACCGAGAACTGGAAGTTGAGGTACTTCTGCACCACCGAGAGCGGGATACCGCCGTGGTCGAAGATCGCCTCGTCGTCGGCGCCTGAGATGCCATGTTGCACCATCAGTTCCGCGGTGCGTTCCACGGTTCGCTGCACGCCGGTGGTGCCGACGAACATGTGGTGGGCTTCTTCTTTCAGCATGAATTCGCAGGTGCGGGCCAACGGGTCGAAGGCCGATTCCTTGAGGGTGCCGAGCTGATACTTGCCGTCCCGGTCGGTGAAGTAGGTGAACATGAAGAACTGCAGCCAGTCGGTGGTCTCCTCGTTGAAGGCGCCGAGAATGCGGGGCGAGTCGAGATCCCCGGAGTTGCGCTTGAGGAGCTGCTCGGCCTCCTCACGACCTTCGCGACCGAAGTACGCCTGCAGCAGGTAGACCATGGCCCACAGGTGTCTGCCCTCTTCGACGTTGACCTGGAACAGGTTTCGCAGGTCGTAGATGCTCGGTGCGGTGTTGCCGAGGATGCGTTGCTGTTCCACCGATGCCGGTTCGGTGTCGCCTTGCACCGTGATCAGACGCATCAATTCGGCGCGGTACTCCCCCGGCACCTCCTGCCACGCAGGCTGACCCTTGTGCTTGCCGAAGGGGATGATGCGCTCCGGGTTGCGGTCGGCGAGGAAGATGCCCCACCGGTAGTCCTCCATCGGCACGTGGTCGAAATGCGCCCACCCGTCACGGCCGACCGCGATGGCGGTGCGCAGATAGACATCCTTGGTCGGCAAGGTGGGCCCGAGGGTCTTCCACCAGTCGAGAAACTTTGGCTGCCAACGCTCGAGCGCCCGCTGGAGTCTGCGATCCTCGGCGAGATTGACATTGTTCGGGATGCGTTCGGAGTAGTCGATAGGACTCAGCGGTCCGGTCGGTGCGGGTGCCGCACCGGTGCGATCTTCCACGGTCACAGGGTTTCCTCTCATGGACTGGCTGCCTCTCCACATTCTACGTAACTATTGCGATACGTCTAGTGTTTTGTAGAACAAAGACGGTCGATTTCGTGCACTCCTCAGAAGAGTCCACCGTTCGCATCGACGACGGACCCGGTGACCACCCCGATTCGGGCCCCGCGAGCCACGTCACCACGGCGGCGATGTCATCGGCGGTGCCCAAGCGCTGCAACACGTTCGATGTCGACATCGCGTCGATTGCCCGCGCCGCGGTGGATGTCCGCAGGCGATCGGTGTCCGTGGCACCCGGCCGTACGACGTTCACCGTGATCCGCCGTCGGCCGAGTTCCTTGGCGGCAACCCGCGCCGCCGCCTCCAGACCCGCCTTCATCGCGGCATAGGACGCCTGGCGTGCCGGAGCCAGAAACGCTGCGGCACTGGACAACAGCACCACACGACCGTCGTCGGCGACGTGGTGTGCGCACCCTGCCAGGGTCAGCAGCGCCGATTCCAGGTTGGTCGCGAAGTCACGCTCGACGATCTCGGCGGTGAGCTCGCCGACCTTGGTGAAATCCCACGCACCCGCGGTGTGCACCACGGTCCGTAGTGCGCCAAGTCCGGTCGCCGCCGCGAATGCCTCCGCGACGCCCGCATCCGTCGACACGTCGGCGCCCACCGCTTGCGCCTGACCGCCTCCCTGCACGATCGACGCGGCGACGGCTTCGGCGCGGGCGGCGTTGTCGCGGTACCCGACCGCGACCGCATGGCTGTGCGCGAGCCGGCGGCTGATCGCGGCACCGATGCCGCCGCCACCGCCGATGACCAGCGCACTCGGGAGTCCGACAGCCCCGCCGACGCCCGAACTCGCCGGTTCGGGAGTGTTCACGCGAGTCCGCCGAGGAAGTCGGGGGTGCCCTGCACCGCGGTGCGCGCGAGGTGGTGATGCATGCCGCGGATTCCACCGAGTTCCTCGCCGCCGCCGGCGCGGCCGGGGCCACCGTGCACCGCGTGCGGAATGGCGGCGCCGTGCCCGGTCGATTCGCCCGCGTCGGCCCGGTTGAGGACCAGAAGCCGGCCGTGCCACGGCGCGAGCGCGGCCACCAGGGTCGTGGCCACGGTGTCGTCGGCGGTCACCACCGATCCGGCGAGGCTGCCGCGGCCCCGGGCGGCGAGCGTGATGGCGTCGTCGAGCGTGTCGTACGGCATCACCGTGCTGACGGGACCGAACGCCTCGACGTCGTGCAGATCGTCGGCGGCGGGATCGTCGGCCCTCAACAGCACCGGCGACATGAAGGCGCCCGAGGCGAAATCCGAGCGCGCGGCGAAGACTTCCGGCTGCGTGGACGGGTTACCGAAAACCGTTGTCGCGGACTTCTGCAGCCGTGCGACCGCGTCGCGGACGTCATCGCGCTGGGCGGTGCTCACCAGCGGGCCCATCCGCACGGACTCGTCGGCCGGGTCGCCGACGGTGACGGTGGCCAGCCGTTCACACAGCGCCGACACCACCTCGTCGATGCGATGGCGCGGAATCAGGGCGCGTCGGATGGCGGTGCACTTCTGTCCCGCCTTCTGGGTCATCTCGGTGGCGATCCCCTTGACGAACAGTGCGAATTCGGGGTCGTCGGGTGTGACGTCGGGACCGAGGATGCTGACGTTGAGCGAATCGGCCTCGGCGGTGAACCGGACGGCGCGCGCGGCGACCGCCGGGTGCACACGTAAGGCCGCGGCGGTGTCGGCGGAGCCGGTGACGGCCAGCGAATCCTGTTCGCCGAGTGCGTCGACGAGACCGTCGGGTCGGGCGCAGACCAGTTGCAGTGCCCCGTCGGGCAGCAGCCCGGACGCCACGATCTCGGCGACGACGGCGCGCGTGAGGAACGAGGTCTGCGTGGCCGGTTTGACCACACTCGGCACGCCCGCGAGGAAGGCGGGAGCGAATTTCTCGAGCATGCCCCACACCGGAAAGTTGTAGGCGTTGATCTGCACGGCGACTCCTCGCCGCGGCGCCCAGACGTGGCGTACCCCGAAGGTGCCGCCCCGGCCGACCGGATCGATGTCGCCGTCGGCGAGCAGGGGCCCGTCGGGCAGTGTCGCACCGAGTTTGGCGTACACGAACAGCACTCCGATGCCGCCGTCGATGTCGACGGCCGAATCACGGCGGGTGGCCCCGGTGTGTAGGGAGAGGTCGGTGAAGGCGGGGACGTGTGCGCTCAGGTGCTTGGCGAGGTCCTTGAGGATGTGCGCGCGCTGCGCGAAGGTGAGCTCGCGTAGCGCCGGGCCGCCGACGTCGCGGGCGTGGTCGAGGATCGCGGGGTAGTCGAGGGCGCGCACGGTGGCGCGTGCGACGGGGCTGCCCGTCGACGGGTCGAGCAGTTCGCGGCCTTCGTCGTCGGGCTGGTACCACGCCCCGCGGATGTAGCTGGGAAGGATCTCGGTCATGAATGCTCCTGTGGGTTTCGCGAGCGCCGTCAACGGCGTCGTTCGAGGAAGGCGGTCATCCGGTCGTGTTTGTCCGGATCGGCGAACAGCATCGCCTGGATCGCGAGGTCGAGTTGGGGATGGGCGTCGGGGGCTGCGTCGACGGCGAGTTTGGTCATGCGCATGGCGATGGGCGAACTACGGCCGATCCGCTGTGCCAGAGATGTTGCGGCACCGAGCAGTTCGTCGGGATCGACGATCGAATCGAGCAGTCCCACCGCATGGGCCCGTTCGGCGTCGAGGATTCGTCCGCCCAGCAGGATCTGTTTGGCCACGCTCTCCCCGACGAGCCGGGTGAGCCGGTAGCACGCACCCGCACCGGCGATGATCCCCAGACCCGGCTCGGGCTGGCCGATACGCGTTCTGGGCGTGCCGATCCGGATGTCGCATGCATAGGTCAGTTCGGCGCCACCACCGAGTGCGTGCCCGTCGATCGCCGCGATGGTCGGCATCGGCAGTGCGCGTATGCGTTCGAACAGCCCTAGGTTGATACCGGCCAGCGCGTCGTCGCGACCGCGCTCGCGCAGTGCGGCGATGTCGGCGCCGGCGGCGAAGAAGCCGTCGGTGCCGCCGGTGATGACGGCGACGCGCGGCGCGCGCTCCAGTTGTTCACAGACCTCGTGCAGTTCGCCGATCATGGCGGTGTCGATCGCGTTGCGCTGGTCGGGGCGGGCCAGCCTGATGTGGGCGACGTCGCCGTCGAGATCGACCTCCAGCGTGTTCACGCGTCGCTCCAGTCGAAGAAGCCGCGGCCGGTCTTCTTGCCGAGGTCACCGCGAGCGACCATGTCGCGCAACAGTTGCGGCGGCTCGAACCGGGGGCCGAGCTCGCGGCTGAGATACTCGGCGATGCCGAGTCGGACGTCGAGGCCCACCAGGTCGGAGAGCCGCAGCGGTCCCATCGGATGGCGGTAGCCCAGTTCCATGGCCCGGTCGATGTCGGCCGCCGAGGCGACCCCGTCCTCGAGCATGCGGATGGCCTCCAGCCCGATCGCGACGCCGAGGCGGCTGGTCGCGAATCCGGGCACGTCGTTGACCAGGATCGTCTCCTTGCCGATCTCCGCGCCGATCCGCAGTGCGGTGTCGACGGTCTGCGGCGAGGTGGACTCCGATCGGATCAGCTCCAGCAGCGGCATCGACCAGACCGGGTTGAAGAAGTGCATGCCGATGAGCAGTTCGGGAGTACTCAGCGCCCGGGCGAGCCGACCGATGGCGATCGAGCTGGTGTTGGTGCCGATCACGCGCGGCTCACGGGTTTCGATGTCGCGCAACACCGTCGCTTTGAGGTCCGGGATCTCGGGCACCGCCTCGATCACCACGTCCAGGCCCGGCGCGAGGTCGGCGGCCTTCTCGGCCACGGCGACACGTTCCACCACGGCGGACGCCTCAACGCTCTCCATCCTTCCGGCCGCCACGAGTTTGTCGGTCCGTCCGGCGATGGTCGCCACCACGGCGTCGGCGCGGCCGGCGTCGGGCTCCACGACGGTGACACCACGGCCGGCCGCAGCGAAGACGTAGGCGATGCCGACGCCCATCGTGCCGCCCCCGACCACGCCGACGTTCCCGCGGTCCGCGCTCATACCGCCATCCCCTGCGCCGTTGCCGACCGCGCAGCAGTGGTCGGCGGGGCGGGCCGCAGTTTCGTGGCGATGCGACCGAACACCCGCAGCGCGTTCCCACCGAGCACGCCGGCGAGTACGTCGTCGTCCAGGCCAAGGGCCGCAACGGATTCCGCGTTGCGGGCAACGCCCGGCACGCCGGGCCAGTCAGTACCGAAGATCATCTTGCGAGCCAATCGGTTGAGGTCGAATCGGGCGTAGTACTCGGGGAGTTTGCGGGGTGGCAACCCGGCGAGATCGAGCCACACGTTGGGTTTGGCCTGCGCCATGAACGCCGCGACGTCGTACCACCACCCACGCCCGCCGTGCGCGAAGACGAACTGGAGATCACCGAAGTAGTCGACGGGTTCCAGCAGCAGTTCGGGGTTTCCCATACTCGTCTTGGACCCGGGGAACGTGGAGGTGCCCGAGTGCAGGATCACCGGGATACCGAGGTCGGCGCACCTGGCGTACACGGGGTAGAGGTCTCGGTCGCTCGGGTCGAATCCGCCGTGCACGGGGTGCAGTTTGAGCGCCACGGCGCCGAGGTCGAGTTGCCGCTGCAACTCGTCGACCGGCGGGTAGTGCAGGTGGGGGTTGATGTTGGCCACCAACGAGAATCGGTGCGGATTCGCCTCGACAATCGGTAGCAGGTCCTCGATCCGCTGCATGCCCGTGGCCTTGGGGCTGTACTCGCAGAACAGCAGCGCGTGGTCGACCCCTTCCTCGGCGAACAACTCGTCGAGGCCTGCGGGATCCGGGCGGCCGTCCCGGTGGTACCCACGCTGCCACCGGTACCCCCGGGCGAAGTCGTCGGCCCACTGGCGCCATGCCGGCGAGAGTGTGCCGAGGACCGGCGCGTGCACGTGTGCATCGATCAACGGGTGGGCGTTCATCATGGCAATATGCTACGTGTCTCTGTCGTTTCTGTATATATAAGTAGAACTACAAGTGCGCTTCCGCCCTACCCGGTGCGGCGCGCCGGGCGAACTCCTTGAGAGTGAAGTCGGACGCCGCAGCCTCCGCCGGGGTGAGTTCCACGCCGGCGCCCAGAATCTTTCGCGCCGCCATGTGGTCGGCAGGGCAATTGACCGATTCCACACAAGCGAGCCGCCCGTCGCGGAATCGCAGGACCGAGAACTTCCCCACTGCACTGCCCCCTCTTGCACTGCTCCTTTCTGCACTGCTCCTTACTGCACTGTCCCCTGTTGCGACGATCTCGTCGTCAGGCCTGCCGATCCCGGCGATCTGCACGTTGAGATCGAATTGATGGGTCCAGAACCAGGGCAGTGCCGCGTAGCGGTCGGTGCTCCCGTGCGCGATCCGCGCGGCGACGCACCGCGCGTGATCGGTGGCATTCTGCACGGACTCCAGCCGCACCATGCCGGCGGTGTGCACGCTCGGGTAGGCCGCGCAGTCGCCGATGGCGCTGATCTTCGAATCGACGGTGCTCAGAGTCTCGTCGACGACGATCCCGTTCTCCACCGCGAGCCCCGCGGATCGCGCGAGTTCCGTATTCGGCACGACGCCGACACCGATCACCACCAGGTCGGCCGGCAGTACAGATCCGTCGACCAGTTCGACGCCGCGCACGTGCCCGTCGTCGGTGCGCAATCCGGCGACGGCGGTGTCGACCAACACTGTCGTGCCACGCATCTCGTGCACGCCGGTGACGAAGGCCGACAACTCCGGGGAGACCACCCGGCCCATCACCCGGTCGGCGGCCTCCACAACCGTCACCCGGCATCCGGCGGTGATGGCGGCGGCGGCCACCTCCAGACCGATGAAGCCGCCGCCGACCACCACCACTCGCTGTGCCGATCCCAGCGCGGCCCGCACAGCACGTGCATCGGCAACGGTGTGCAACGTGTGCACACCCGATGCCCGGACACCGGAGAGCGCAAGCCGCCGAGGACGCGAACCGAGTGCCAGAACCAGTGCGTCGTACTCGACCGCCTCACCCGTGCTCAGCCGGACCCGCGAATCGGGCCGTTCGATGACGTCCACCGCACACCCGGTGCGCAGGTCGATCTCGTGCCGCTCATAGAACGACTCGGGACGGAACGGCAGAGAGGCGTCACCGGCGTCCTTGGCGAGATCCAGATACGCCTTGGACAGCGGTGGGCGTTGATACGGCATGACACCTCCGGCCTCGACAATCGTGATTTCACCACCGAAGTCGTTCTGCCGCAACGACACAGCGGCCTGGAAACCGGCCTGCCCACCGCCGACGATCACGACCCGCCCGTTGACCATCACTGCTCCTCGGGCAGTTCGACGAGGAGACCGTCGTGGTCGTCGGACACCACCAGCTGACACGAGAGCCGGCTGTTGTCGCGCCGCTCGGTGACGGCGCAGTCGAGCATCTCGTCCTCATCGGCGGCCATGGCCGAAAACTCTTCGAGGCGTCCGGGATCGACGAAAACGTGGCAGGTCGCACACATGGCGTTCCCACCGCATTCGGCGACGATCCCGTCGAGACCGGCCGACACCGCGGCCTGCATCACGGTGGTTCCCGCGGTGGTGTCGACATAGTCTTCGGAGCCGTCGGCAGAGCGATAGATGATCTTGGGCATGGGCTGGTCCCTCGGTCTGGGGTGAGATGAGCTCGGGTGCGCCGGAGCGGTCAGCGCGGGTGGATTCGGACCGGCTGTGACTCGAGGCTGCGAATCAGGTTGTTGACGTGGCGAACCGGCTCTCCGGTCGGTTCGATCCGGTCCACCTTGGCGGTAAGCGCGGTCATCAGGGAGAAGATCTCCAGGTTGGACAGCGATTTGCCCATGCACGTATGCACGCCGAAGCCGAAGGCCAGGCTGTCGGCGGGGTTGCGCCGGACATCGAAGCGAGCCGGGTCGGGATATTTGCGCTCGTCGCGGTTCGCCGCACCGTAGGAGTGGTACATCCGGGTGTGTTCGGGCACGGTCACCTCGCCGAACTCGACGTCTTGCGTGGTCACCCGGGTGAACCATTGCGCGGGCGATTCCACGCGGACACCCTCGAGCACCGCCGACGGGATCAGGGACGGATCGTCGCGCACGATCTCCCATTGGTCGGGGTGTTTCGCGAACAGCATCATCAGGCTGCCGATGGCACTGGCCGTGGTGTCCAGCCCAGCCGTCGCGTACCCGCCGAGGATGCCGAACGCCTGCTCCGGGGTGATCATGCCCTTGTGCGCGGCCTCCCAGGTCTGCGCACCGATACTGCCGGGCCGGAAACCCTCCTCGCCCATGTTCTCCAGCACGAAGCCGTAGAGCTTCTCCATGCTGGGCAGTGTGTCGTCGAAGGTGCCGTCCGGGCCGCAGCAGTTGTAGGAGTCGGTGGCCCAGTGCAGAAGGTTGATGCGCATCTCGGAGCCGGGGTTCAGGCCGATGAGGTCGAGGATCACCCGGGTGGGCAGTTGCTGTGCGAAATCGGTCACCGCGTCGAACTCACCCTTGGCCACCACCTCGTCGACCAGCTGGTTGGCGGCGGCCTCGATCGTGTCCCTGTACTGCGACGCGGCCTTGGGGCCGATGGTCTGCATCATGACCCGGCGCAGTGGCGCATGGTCTGCGCCGTCGAGGCACGGGGCGAACGGCGCCCAGGCGGTGTTGAGGATGTCGTTCATGCCGATGCCGTCGCCGGACTTGAAAATGTCCTGATTGCCGAGCACTCGTTTCACACCGTCATATCGGGTCACCGCCCACATGTCGTACTTGGTCAGGTAGGCGATCTCGCCGATGTCGTGCAGGGCCCTGTAGTCGTCGTAGGGATCCAGGAGGGACTCTTCGCTGAACAGATCGATGTCGGTGCCGTACTGGATTCTCGGATCGACGGATGTGGATGCGGTCATGAGGGATTCACCTTTCGGTGTCGGGGGGTGTGGTGTCGGGGCAACGGTGAACGAGGTGATGTGTTGCCGTGCAGAAGATCTCAGGAGAGACGCTGTCGCAGTCCGGTCAGCGAATCGGCGATCGCCGGTCCCATCACCTCTCCGATGGCTGCCGGTTCGATTTCTGTGCTGTACACCACCAGGCTCGAATTGTCTTCGAGGACAATCACATCGACTGTGCCCAGATGATGTTCCACCGGGAGATCGCCACCGACCACCTTGTACTGGAAACGGCGCAGCGACGGATCCCGCGTCACGATCGCCTCCTCGACCTTGGTGCCGTCCTGCAGCACGATGGTGCGGCTCGACCCCTCCACGACGGAGTTCTCGATGAGCGGGAACCAGTTCTCGATCGGATCGTCGACGACGGCCCGCCATACCGCGTCGGCGGGCTGTTCGATCGTGATCTCGGAACGGAGAGTGGCCATGATGACTCCTCGGTTGGCGTACTGGACGATGCATCGGCCACGAGCCGATGTATGCCGCGGATCACATCCGGACTGGTTATGTGATTGACGACATGGCACTCATTGAAGTTCTCCGAGGTCGTTCGTGCTGTCACCCCAGCGCCGCCCGATTGTCACTTCCGCGCACGACTTGAGGGGTCCGACGCCGCGCCAATACCCACGACGGGGGAGCACAGCGGCGGATGGGCACCCGTCGCGCGGCACGATGCCGATAGTGGCCGTGCACGGATTCGACAGCCGCACCCGGCCGTGGGTGTAACGTCCATCACACTCCGGCGTGACGAGGACACGACACGCCGGCGCCAACGTCCACATCCCACGACAGCGTGACGACGCTCGAATCCCCAGCCCCCCAGCCCGGTTTGACCCCCAGCCCGGTTTGACCCCCAGCCCAGTTGGACCCACAGCGATGACGCCGACCCACATGACGATGGACCTACGCGGCCACCACGATCAATCGACTATCCCGACCGTTTCCGAGGTCGTCGATTCCGCTGCGCCCGTCCTGCAGCGCGAACAACTCGACGCCTGGAAGGAAGCTGTCAACGAGACGTTCTTCCCGTTACGCGTGGACGCGGCGGAATCGTCCCGATTCAGCTGGCGGCTACACACCGGATTCATCGGGTCACTACAGGTGACGCGGGCCGACGCCGATCCCGAACTCGTCGTTCGCACACCGAGACTCGCCGCGTCCGACGACAACGACCACTACCTCATCGCGCTGCAGATCCGGGGATCGTGCCGGTTCCGGCAGGACGGGCGCGACGTGGAGATCAAGCCGGGCGAGTTCACCATCTACGACTGCACCCGTCCGTTCGACGTGCAGTGGAACGCCCGCCACCGCACGATCGTGGCGATGTTCGACCGGTCGTCGCTGGAATTGAGACCCGACGAGGTCTCCCGTGTGACGTCGACACCGGTGTCGGGCGCCGCCGGCACCCCCGCACTCGTGCGCTCGATGCTGGGCCAGCTCTCGCGCGACCCCGAGGCATATCAGGGATTGTCGGCCAACCGTGTCGCGTCGACCTTCCTCGATCTGGTCTCCGCGGTCTACAGCGACCGGATGGAGTCGGAGACCGCGCACTCCGACGCGGCGGCACGCACACTGCTGATACGAGTCAAGGCCTACATCGAGGACCATCTCTACGACCCCGAGCTCTCGGTCGAGTCGATCGCGGCGGCGCACTACGTGTCGGTGCGCTACCTGCACCGGCTCTTCGAAGGCGAACAGATGACCACCGCGCGGTGGATCCGGCATCTGCGCCTCGAACAGTGCCGGCGAGATCTCGTCGACCCGTTGCAGGCAACCCGGTCGGTGAGCGAAATCGCCGCACGTAACGGAATTCTCAACGCGTCGCACTTCAGCCAGATGTTTCGCTCCGAGTACGGCGAGAGTCCCAAGGATCACCGTCGCCGCGCACTGGAGGCATACGCGAGAATCGCACACTCGCGGCGGTCAGAGGGTTGATCCCCACCCTCACCCCACGCGTGCTGCACAAACACCATATTCTACACAATCGAGTAGAATCAATAGTATCGTGTCACACATGCCTCGTCTCGGTTTCTCCCGTGCGGCCCAGTACTTCTTCTGTGCGGCCCAGTACGTTGTGGAATCGTGCACTCCCCTGACGCCGACGGCCCGGACATCGAGCGAGACGCAACCATGACGGTCACCACAGATCACCTCGACGCGCTGGGCGCGGTGGGGTCACGACGCAGGCAGGTGTCGGCCGCGAGCGCCCGCGCGCTGCTGCTCACCATCCTCGGCGAGTTCGTGTATCCACGCGGCGACGCGGTGTGGACGTCAACCTTCACCGGAGCGCTGGGCGCACTCGGCATCGAGGAGAAGTCGGCCCGCCAGGCGATCGCGCGTTCGGCCAACGAGGGACTGCTCGAATCGCACCGCGCCGGCCGGCGCGTCCGCTGGACCATCACCGACCCCGGCCGACTTCTCCTCGATGAGGGAACCCGGCGGATCTACTCCTTCTTGACCGACGACCAGTCCTGGGACGGGCGGTGGCTCGTCCTGTCCACCGCCATCCCCGAGACCCAGCGGCAACTGCGCCACAAACTGCGCACCCGCCTCACCTGGGCCGGCCTGGGTTCACCGAGTCCGGGTATCTGGATCACCCCCGACACCACCCACGAGACCGAGGTGCGCCGGGTCGTCGACGAACTGGGTCTCGACGATCGCGCCTACGCGTGGATCGGACCGCTGTCCTCGATCGGCTCACCGCAACGCCTCATCGCCGATGCCTGGTCGCTGGACGAGGTCGAGAGCTCCTACCTCGACTTCATCGACACCTACGCCACGATGACGGCCGACACCGGGTCGGCGGCGTTCACCGCGCAGGTCCGCCTCGTCCAAGATTGGCGACGATTCCCCTTCCTCGATCCCGACCTGCCGCGCGAATTGCTCGACCACGCGTGGCCGGGGCGGCGGGCGGCGCAACTCTTCCACACCAAGCACGCCGAATGGCATCAACCGGCCCAGGAATTCTGGGAGGATCTGTCCCACCGCGAGTGACCGCGATCGGACTCACCACCGACCGAGAGGAGTGCGCATGCGCAGTTCCACCACTCCTGCGCTGCGTACCGAGATCGTCACGTCGTGGCGCCGGTCGGCGGGTAGCGGACTGGCCCCGGACACAACCCCGGATATGGTGGTCGACGAGGATCTGGGCAACTGCGACCGATTGTTGCGGGTGGCTCGCCCCATCCTCGATCACGCCGGCGACCAATTGACCGACACCGGCGTCGCCCTGCTTCTGACCGACAGTGAATCCAGGCTCATTTCAAGAGTTTTCGGTGGCACCACGGTCGAACGGCACATCGATCGACTCGGCGCCGTACACGGCTCGTTCATGAACGAGGACGCGGTGGGCACCACCGCTCTCGGCACGCCGGTGGAGATCCGCAAACCCATCGCGGTCAACGGCGGCGAACACTACCTCGAGCGCTTCAAACACCTCAGTTGCTACGGGTACCCCATCCTGCATCCGGGCACCAACAGACTCGAGGGAATCCTCTGCATGACCTCGGTCAGCGACACGATCCACCCGTTGTTCGCGCCCTTCGTCCATCGCATCGCCACCGACATCCAGAGCAGTCTGCTCGACCACGCACGCAGCTCCCACCAGCTGCTCCTCGACGCCTTTCATCGCATCGGTAAACGCAGCATCGCGGCGGTCGCGATCGGCGACGACCTGCTGCTGACCAACAACACCGCCGGAGCACTGCTCGATCCGATCGATCTCGCGGTGTTGCGGTCATTCGCCGACTCGACCGAGACCATCCCGCCCACGTTGACGCTGAGTTCCGGCGCCACGGTGGACGTCGCGGTCGAGCGGGTTGCCGGCCCGGGCTCCGCGGTGTTCGCACTCACCCCGGAGACCGCGCACCGGCCGTCGATACCGCGGCGAACCGTGCACGAGGAGCCGTCGGCCACGCAGGTGTTCACCACGAGTCGTTTCGTCCCCGCGGCGGGACGGTCGCTGGCGATCACCGGTGAACCAGGTACCGGACGATCCGTCCTCGCCCGCTCGGCCACCGAGGGCTGCACGGTCGAGTTGGTGGACGTCGCGCGAGCGGTCGCCACCGGCTCTCCCGTCGACATCGCCGGAGCCGCGCAACGGGCACGGGACACCGGAGCGGTGCTCGTCGTCGACGACGTCGACCTCCTGTCAGCCACCGATACGACCACGCTGCGTCGCCTGCTCATCGACAAAGATCCACCGATCGTGATCGTGGCCGGTGCGGGCGATTCCGTGTCCGGGGCGGTTGCCGCGCTGTGCGCGCTGTGTGATGAACGCACCGACCTGGCTCCTCTCCGGCACCGGACACAACACATCGCGGCTGCCGCAGCATTCTTCGTGGACCGCCACGCCCCCGGCACGCACATACGTCCCCGAGTGATCGATGCACTCGCCGCCCACGTGTGGCCGGCGAACTACACCGAACTCGGCCACGTCATCGCCGACGCGGCTTCCCAGGCGCGCAATCAGGGTCGCAGCCACACGATCGACGTCGAGGATCTGCCGGCACACCTCCGCGAGGCGGGCAGGGCAGCACGGCTGAGTATGCACGAACGCGTGGAGCGCCAAGGGATCATCGACGCGCTGGCCGAATGTCGCAACAACAAGGTGCACGCCGCACGACGACTCGGAATCAGCCGAAGCACGCTCTACGCGCGCATTCGCGCCCTCGGCATCGACACCTGATCCGCATCGCCGAATCGGGCGTCGCCGTGTGGCGACTCCACCGGTGTCCGGATTCCGGACAGTTAACCACCCCACTTCAGTGTGAGGATGGCCACCAGAGCATCACTTGGTGACTCCAATCACTGTCATGGAGGTTCGTTGACATATGAGTACCGCTATCTCGCCCGGAGCGCTGCCCACCGGAACGGCTCGGCTCGACAAGTTGTTCATCGGTGGCGAGTGGGTCGACCCACAGGGGACCGGGCACATCACCGTCGTCTCACCCAACACCGGTGAACCGATCGGTGAAGTGCCCGACGGCACCGGCGCCGACATCGACAACGCGGTCCGCGCGGCGCGTATCGCCTTCGACAACCCCGCCACATGGTCGGGCCTGCCCGCCGCCGAGCGCGCCGCCCACCTGCGCCGCTTCGCCGACGAGATCGATGCCCGGAAGGACGATTTCGCCACCCTGGTGTCCTCGCAGAACGGAATGCCGATCGGCGTGGCCGGGCAGCTGGAGGCGGTGTACCCGGCCACCCTGCTCCGCTACTACGCCGGCCTCATCGAAGCCGCAGCGCCCGACATCCGCGAGGGGATGTTCGGCGGGCACATCGAGGTCCGCCGCGAACCGGTCGGCGTTGTCGGCGCGATCGTGCCGTGGAACTTCCCGCAGACGCTGGCCGCCTTCAAGTACGCGCCCGCTCTCGCCGCGGGCTGCACGCTGGTGATCAAGCCGTCGCCGGAAACCGTGCTCGATTCGTACCTGCTGGCCGAAGCCGCCCAGGCTGCCGAACTACCCGCGGGCGTGATCAATTTCGTTCCCGGTGGCCGCGAAACCGGAGCTCACCTCGTGGAGCATCCCGGCATCGACAAGGTGGCGTTCACCGGTTCCACCGCCGCGGGCAAGTCCATCGCCGAGACGTGCGGTCGGCTGCTGCGCCCGGTCACCCTCGAACTCGGCGGCAAGTCGGCGACGATCGTCCTCGACGACGCCGAACTCGACCTGGCGACCATCGGCAACGAGTTGTTCGTCGCGACACTCGCCAACAACGGGCAGACCTGCTTCCTGGGTACCCGGGTACTGGCGCCACGCTCCCGCTACGACGAGGTGGTCGACGTGCTGACCGCGTTCGCCTCGTCGATGAACATCGGCGATTCCCGCGAAGCCACCACCCAGATCGGCCCGATGGCCAGCAGTCGGCATCGCGAACGGGTGGAGGGCTACATCGCGAAGGGCAAGGCCGAAGGTGGCCGGATCACCACCGGCGGCGGACGTCCCGACGGCATGGACAGCGGATGGTTCGTGCAGCCGACGGTGTTCGCCGGGCTCGACAACAACGCCGTCATCGCTCGCGAGGAGATCTTCGGTCCCGTGCTCACCGTCATCGGTTACGACGACGACGCGGATGCGGTGGCCATCGCGAACGATTCCGATTTCGGTCTCGGCGGAACGATCTGGAGCACCGACGACGACCGTGCGCGCGACGTCGCCGCCCGCGTGCAGACCGGCACCATCGGGATCAATCGCTACATCCCCGATCCGGTGGCCCCGTTCGGCGGGGTCAAACACAGTGGCATGGGACGCGAGCTCGGCCCCGAAGGCCTGGCCGCCTACCAGAACCTCAAATCGGTCTACTGCTGAAAAGCGAAGCACACCAACACAAGAACAAGGGAGACAGAACTCATGAAGACCAAAGCCGCCGTCCTGTTCGAGGCGCACAAGCCGTTCGAGATCGTCGAGCTCGATCTCGACGGACCCAAGGAGGGGGAGGTACTGATCAAGTTCTCCGCCGCGGGGCTGTGCCACTCCGATCTGCACCTCACCGACGGTGATCTACCGCCGCGCTTCCCGATGGTCGGCGGCCATGAGGGTTCGGGCATCATCGAGGAGGTGGGCCCCGGAGTCACCAAGGTGAAGCCCGGCGACCACGTGGTGTGCAGCTTCATCCCCAACTGCGGCACGTGCCGATACTGTTCCACCGGACGACAGTCCCTGTGCGACATGGGTGCCACCATTCTCGAGGGCATGCTGCCCGACGGAACCTTCCGTTTCCACCGTGACGGACAGGATTTCGGCGGCATGTGCATGCTCGGCACCTTCTCCGAACGCGCCACCATCAGCCAGCACTCGGTGGTCAAGGTCGATGACTGGCTTCCGCTCGACAAAGCCGTCCTCGTCGGCTGCGGCGTCCCCACCGGTTGGGGATCGGCGGTGTACACCGGCAACGTGCGCGCCGGTGACATCGTGGTGATCTACGGCATCGGCGGCATCGGCATCAACTCGGTGCAGGGCGCCGTGCACGCCGGCGCGAAGTACGTCGTGGTGGTGGATCCGATCGCCTTCAAACGCGATACCGCCGTCAAATTCGGTGCCACGCATGCCTTTGCGACGGCGGCTGAGGCTCAGGAGAAGATCACCGAACTCAGCTGGGGTCAGGGCGCCGACTGCGCGATCGTGACCGTCGGAACGGTCGACGAGGACGTGGTGTCCGCCGCGATCGGTGCCATCGGCAAGGGCGGATCGGCCATCATCACCGGTCTGGCGAATCCGGAGAAGTTCACCGTCCACTGGCCCGGCATCGACCTCACGCTCAACGAGAAGTCGATCAAGGGTTCGCTGTTCGGCTCGGCCAACCCGCAGTACGACATCGTCCGGTTGCTCCGCCTCTATGATGCCGGACAGCTCAAACTCGACGAGCTCGTCACCCAGACCTACACCCTGGAGGACGTCAACCAGGGTTACCAGGATCTGCGCGACGGCAAGAACATTCGCGGCGTCATCATCCACGACGCCTGAGCGATCCCGCGCACACCTACCCGACCATCGGGCAGGTGTGCTTGCGGGCCAACCGAACCCGGCCCGGGTGTGGTGGTCGTCCCCGCCACACCCGGGCCGTTCCAACACACGACGAAACAGATGACCAGATCATGAAGAGAGCAGAGGTGAGCCGATGCCGACACTGCAACTGCGGGACCGGGCGTCGCTGAGCTACACCGTCCACGGCTACGGCGCTCCCCTGGTCCTGGTACATGGTTCGGCCACGGATTCCACCACGTGGGAACCGGTGATCGACATGCTGTCGGCGCGGCATCGGGTGATCACCTACGACCGCAGAGGTTATGGCCGGTCGGCGTCGCCGCCGGTGCGCGATCATCGCGTGCACACCCGCGACCTCGCCGCGATCCTCGGCATGGTCGGCGAACCGGCGCACGTCGTGGGGTGGAGCGCCGGCGGCAACATCGCGCTCGGGCAAGCCGTGGCCCACCCCGACTCCATCGCGACGCTGTGCATCGTCGAAGCACCGTTCCACGGACTCCGGCACGCCGACAGGTCGGTGCTCGCCGCGGCGTGCCGGATCAAGTACTCCCAGTTGCGGGGCAGACGGACCGCGGCGGCAGAGAACTTCCTGCGGTGGGCCTCGCGGCTGCGGCAGGGCTCCAACTCCTACGACTTACTCGACGACGAGCACCGTGAGGCACTCGTGCAGTATGCCGACAACATTCTGGCCGAATGGGATCCGCACCCGTACGGCATCATGATGGAACACGTCGACGCCGGTGCGGTCGCCGGGCTCGACCTGCCGATGACGTGGGTGCTCGGCTCCGACAGCCTGCCGTGGCTGCACGGGTTGGCACAGCGGGTGGCAACCGAACGCCCGGACATGTTGGTGCACGTGGCCCCGGGATCCGGCCACCTCGTGCACCACGACAACCCCGAGGCGTTCGTGCGCATCGTCGAGGACTCGATCCGCGCTGGGATCAGTTCGCGCTGACGGCCCTCTTCCGGGCCACGCGCCCTCCGGAGTCGCCCCGCCGGACTGCCCAATAGGTGAGTACCCCTGCGGCGGAATCGGGTTCGCGCTCACCGAGATCCTCGCCGCGGATGAACCGCCCCCACACCGCGCGCATCTCACGCCCGGCCGCAGCCACCTGTGGCCACGACGCCCCCGCCAGTATCCCTGCTCGGGTCCACTGCTCTTCGACGCCGAACAGCAGGGGCAGGTCGATGCAGTGGGTGGCCCCGAGTCCGCTGTCGGGGGCATTCCAGTGCAGGCGGTACTCCACCGCTGATCCGCCGGCCCGGACATGTCGTCGGGCCAGGCGGGTGGCCGGCTCGGAGTAGATGACGTGCGTCAGGGTGTCGGTGACGGCGGTCGTCACGGGCCGACCGAGCACCGGGACCCGGCTCATCCGCTCGGCGGCCGGAAACGCGGGCACGAACATGGCCATCTCGTCGCGGGTGTGCCCGATGAGCAGGTCGATATCGGCGGCCGATGTCTCCCAGGCCCGCTCCACCTCGTGCTGCGGCGGCAGCGGCGCGAAACCGTACTGCACACCGAACGGCATACCGCCCACCAGTCCGTGCCGGATTCCGGCGGCGATCAGCCGTTGTTGCACGCCGAGGATGTCGGTGATGCTCGACCTGGAATCGAAATGCCTTGTGCGGGCGAACATGTGATGCGCCATGGCGCGCCGGTGTTTCCGGATGCCCAACGGCGCACTCTGCACGATCGCGCGGCGAAAGCATCGCGCCGCCTCGGGTACGGCCATGAGGTGGGCCACCGCGTCGCCACCGGCCGATTGCCCCGCGACCGTCACCTGCCGGGGGTCACCGCCGAAGGCGGCGATGTTGTCGCGCACCCAGCCGAGCGCCAGCATCAGGTCGAGCAGGCCGAGATTGGCGGGACGGGCGTCGCTGCCGTCGCCGAGGAAACCCAGCACTCCGAGGCGGAACGTCACCGCGACGATGATCACGCCTTGCTCGATCACCAGTGGCGCGGGCTCGTGATGGGGTTCGTCGCCGGCGCCGAGAACGTAGGCGCCCCCGTGAATCCACACCATCACCGGCAGTGCGGCGGCGCCCGGTTCGGTCGGGGTGGTCACCGTGAGACGCTGACATTTCTCGTCGGTGGGCAGTTTGGTACCCGGCCCGCCGAGCAGGTCGTCGAGCAGTTCGCTGGGCACCTGGGGGCATGCCGGGGCGGGTTCATCGCTGCGATGCGGCACCGACCAGGGCTCGATCGCGTGCGGGACGGCGAAGCGGTCCGCTTGCGCGTAGGGGATGGCCCGCGAGCGGACCACCGCTCCGTCGACCACCCCCACGACGGGCCCGCACGGCGGCCGGAACACCCGTTCCTGCCGATCCGCGGACGCACTCATCGTTCCACTGTAGAGGGCGTTTACTCCTCGAGGTCCCAGGCCGACATACGACGCAGCAACGGCCGCTTCTTCTCGATGTGCCGACGCATCCGCGTCAGGATCACCACCAGCGCCTCGATTGCCTCCACGATGTGCGGACCCTTGTTCAGCATCACGCATTCCGCGCGGTTACCCGCCGCGGCGTCGGTGATCTCCGCGCGTGTGGGCAGTCCGCGGTCGGCGAGCGAATCGAGCACCTCGGTCGCCCAGATCACCGGGACATGCGCCGCCTCGCACAGCCACAGGATCTCCTCCTGCACCTCCGCGAGACGCTCGAACCCTGCTTCGACGGCCAGATCGCCGCGCGCGATCATCACGCCCACCCGCCGGTTCCGCATCAGTTGCAGCAGGATCTCCGGCAGCGCGTCCACCGCGGCGACGGTCTCGATCTTGACCACCAACCCGAGCTCGGCCGCGTTGCGGGCGGCGAGTTCACGCTGCGCGTGCGCCACGTCGTCCCTGCTGCGCACGAACGACACGTTCACCAGATCGGCGATCTCCACCACGCTGTCCAGGTCGGTGACGTCGTCGTCGGTGAGTGCGGGCAGCGGCAGGTACGTGTCGGGCAGGTTGATCCCCTTCTCCGCACGCAGCTTGGTTCCGTTCAACGCGGCACGGACCACTTCCACCCGGGCCTGCGAGGAGTCCTCGGCCACCGAGGACACCACGCCCTCGATCTTGCCGTCGTCGAAGAAGACGCGGTGACCCTCGCGCATCGCGGCCAGCGCCTCGGGGAGACTGCAGCCGAGCCGGTGATGGCCGTCGTCGGTGGGTTCGGCCGGTGTGAGGTCGGTGGTCAGCACGATCGAGTCGCCGCGAAACACCCGCAGCGCCTGCGGAAGCGGCGGCATCGGCCCGATCCGGGTGCTCGACCCGCCGTCGGCGCGCAGCGTGAGACCGGGGGTCAGGTACATGGTGCGGTCGGTGCCCAGCAACACGGCCGCCGACGCGATCTGCAGAACGGTGAGAATGCGCCGGCGCCCGCGTGCGTCGACAAGTCCGACGGTGTCGCCGAGGCCGAGCCCGGCGAGCCAGCCCTCGTCGACCACCCCGACCGCGTCGAGGACGTCCGAACGCAGCGGCGCGCGACCGGCCCAGAACCGGGCGGGCACCAGTACCTCGCCGAGCGCACTGCGCGTCGGCCGGACCTTGAGCACTTCGGGTCCCGGGGCGATCGGGCCGGTACGCAGTTTGGGACCGGCCAGATCCATCGCGATCTTCGTCTCGGGTCGCACCGCCCGCACGTGCGCAGCCATCGCCCGCCACGCCGTCGGGTCGTCGTGCGCACAGTTGATACGGGCCAGATCCATGCCGGCCGCGGCGCACCGCGCCACCAGTTCGCCGTCGACGGCTGCCTGACTCGGCATGGTCACCATCACGCGGGTGTTGCGCCCCGACGGTTTGGGTCCCAGCAGGGCGAGCGTGCTGGCGGTGAGGATGTCGCGACCGGAGTTCCATTCCGCCTGATCGACCACGGGTTCGTCGTTGCCGAGCGCATCGTCGACGATGCGGATCACGGCGTCGAGGTTACGCAGCACTCCCGATTCCATCCGACCCAGCGAGGAGAGCCCTTCGTCGGAGAGTTGGGTCTGCAATTCGCGTAGGTCGTGGGCGCGCAAGGCGCAGTAGTGCACCACATTCGCGGCGCTCTCCCGATGGCTCGGGTCCACCGACGCGATCTCGGCGGCCAGCGCCTTCTCCGCGGCGAGTGCCTCGTCGCGGAGCTCCGTGAGCCTGCCGCGGAGTCGGTCAAGACGTGTGCGTCGTTCTTCGACGATCGTGGCGGTCATCCAGCGAGGATAGAAGCGCACCGGTCGCCGGTCCACGTGGCGAAGGTGAACGCGAGACGTCGGGTCGGTTGCCGCAGTCCCCACCCCCATGACCGCCCGCCCCGGCGACTATTCTCGCGATCATGCGGTTGGCGCCCACCGAGCCCGATCCGGCCCTGCGCATCGAACTCCGACGCATCTGGCGGTACCCCCAGGACACTCTTGCCCTGTTGGCGTTCAATGCCGTGCTCGTCCTGGTGCTCTGGTACACCTTGCCGCGGTCGTGGTTCTTCACGTTCACCGGCCCCGAGGGCCTGCCCTATGCGCTGGCCGGGTGGATGTATGCCGACGTGTGCGCCACCAATGTGCTCGCCCCCGACCGCGACCGTGCCCTGTCGACCCTCGACGATCCCGACGCGTTCGCGCGACTGCTCCGGGCCAAGGCGATCGCATTGTGGTTGCTGATCGGGCCCGCCTGCACCGTGGTCGCCGTCGCGATAGCACTGACCACCCACGCGCACTGGCGTTTCGTGGTGGAGGTGATCCTGTCGGTGGCGGTGGTGCCGTTCGGCGCGCTGGCGGTGAGCAGCCTGGTGGGCCTGATGTTTCCGTACCATCAGCGTTCGCTGCGCTGGCGCTGGGAGAATCGACACCGGTTCTGGCACGTGATCGTGCGCTGGTCGATCCTGCTGGTGATCCCCTACGCCGTGTACCCCGTCGCATTCGGGATGATCGTGCTCATTCCGGTGGCGCTGTGGAAACTCGTCCGGCGGGTCGGCTGGGGTTCGACTCTGTCCGACGCCGAGTTCGCGGCCTGCGCGCTGTTGGCTGTCGCGATGACCGCTGCCATGTGGTACTTCTCGCAGCGTTTTGCGATGTGGTGGGTCCGCACGCACCGCGAACGGATCCGTGCCTATCTCGACGACGTCGATCTCGGCTGACGGCGCACTCTTCTCTCGCGGTGCCGGGCCCGGATCAGGGTGATGGCGTCGCCCATACTCCGCGTCTGCGACACCAACGTCTCGGCGTCGCGCACCGGGTCACCGGTCACCATCGCGACCACCGCCGGTTCGGGCGTCGCCGTGGTGCTCCCGGGGTTGTCGCCGTCGATCCGGTCGAGTACCCGGGTGACCATGTCACCGAGGCCGTCGACGGCGGTGTCGAGACGCCGGAGTCGGGGGTCGCGCGCTGCGGCCGACCGTGCCGAGGTCAGCAATGGTTCGGTCGCCGCCCACGCCATCGACCGCCCGAGCAATGTCGCCAGGTGCACCCGCGGCCGCATCTCACGCAGCATCGCCCGATGCAGCGGGCTCAGCGCGGCGACGTTTGCCGCCGCATCGCCGAGGATTGCGGCCTGCGCCGCGTCGAGTGCTCTGGCATCGGCCAGGATCTGGGCCCGGCCGCAGTTGTCGTCACCGCTGGCCGGATGGCGCAACTCCCCGGCCGACCGGGTCACCAGGGCGGTCAACGAATCGAAGTACGCCGCCAGCCGATGTCGCAGTTCCGGACTTGCCGGCCGGGACATGACCAGATAAACGACGACCACGCCGACCACCACTCCCGCGGCCGTCTCGGTGATGCGGGTGCCGAGGACGCGCAACTCCTCGTGGCCCACGAGGTCGAGCAGGATCACCACCATCACGGTGATGAAGAACGACAACCACAGGTAGGACACACCGGCCAAATAGAAGGCCAGCCAGACGAAGACGACGATCAGCACGTACTTGACCGCGGTGTCGTCGCCGGTGGCGAATGCGACCGCCGCGCCG
The DNA here is from genome assembly GCF_053588575.1 of Gordonia sp. NPDC003429. Lineage (NCBI taxonomy): Bacteria > Bacillati > Actinomycetota > Actinomycetes > Mycobacteriales > Gordoniaceae > Gordonia > Gordonia sp. NPDC003429. The sequence goes on along the minus strand of NZ_JBSFQF010000009.1, from coordinate 175,007 downwards.
ACGACGACTCCGGCGACGGTGCCCCCGATCCGCTGCAGGCCTCTCGTCACGATCTCGCCACGCGACTGCACCCCGAGGACCACCACGAACGCTGTGAGCACCGCCCAGTACCACCTGGTGTCCGACACGGCGACACCGACGACGGTCGCGATCGTGATCGCGGCCATCATCTGGATCGTCAGACGGTCCCAGGACGCGCGCATCGCGGACGGGTGACCCCCGGCGTCCGGGTCGCGGCGTTCACCGTGGGGCCCGCCGCCGCGGCACACGGCGATCTCACGGACGTCGATACCCGCCCGCACCGCGCCGAGCAGCGCCGCACTCACCCGATCGGCCCCGACACGTGGGGCAAGCGCCTCGGCCCGCCCCCGGATACCGATCAGCGCCGCGCGATCCATGTCGGGTTCGAGGGTCTCAAGCAGCAGGTCGGAGGCTTCCGGCGCCACCGCTGCCGGGGAGATCGGGTCGCCGGCGTGTACGAGCAGCGCCGCCTGAGCGGCACTCAGGTGCCAGGCCAGCAGTCGCTCGTCGAAGAGGTGTCCGTTGACGTTCAGACAGGTCTCCGCGTGATACAGGGCATTCCATCGCACACAGGACAGGACGGCACCGGCGAATCGGTCGACGAGGTTGCCCATGCGTTTGTCGGAGGCGGGCCGTTTGTCGGAGGCGGGCGGTGTTACCCGACCACTCAACCCCACCACCATCGCCCCCTCCACCATTACCTTCGCCGATACCCGGACCCCGGTCAGCAACTCGTCGATCTCCGCCGCGGGACGGTCCCGCATCACCACGGTGCGCATCACCAGCGCCACCACGACCGCGATGAGGATCACCGCGTACATCACGGGCAGGTCATGCACGTCGATGCCGAGCAGCACCCCGCAGAAATACGAGAAGAAGGCGTAGAAGCCGAGCGCCACGCCGCGCACCCCGTATCGGCCCAGCCAGGAGGCCAGTCCGCAGATCAGGACGAATGCGATGGCGCGGGCGATCGGCCACGGATGCAACACGGCGACCAGTGTTATCGCCATAATGCCCGGTACCGGCAGCCAGAGCGTGGTGATGACGCGCTCACGATGGGTGCCGTCTTTCACCCGGGCGACGCCGAACAGGGCCAGGAATCCGGCGGGGATCTCGGCGGATGCGGGCACATGCCACCAGATGCGCAGCAACGCCACCGCGGCGACCGCCACAGCCACCGCCGCCGCGCACGCGGTGGCCTTGCGGAATCGGATCAGGCCGGGGTCCGCCCGGTGCGCCAGCACGGTGAGGCGCTCGCGAACGGTGACCGGGGACATCGCTCGAGATTAGTGCGTCCCGGCGGTCTCACCCGTCGATCGAGCGTGTGATCATGTCCACCCAGGTGTCGACCACCTGTGCACGACGCCGGGAATCGTCCGACAGAGTGTCGGCGAGTCCGAGGCCGCGAGCGAGATCGAGGGTCACCTGCGCCACCCGGTGCGCGTGCGGATCGGTTCCGGTGGGATCGAGGATCGACACCGTCACATGGTGTGCGGCACGGGCAAATCGGGCCTCCATCGGCAGGATGAGTTCGCGTAGTGCGTTGTCGGAGGCGGCAGCCGCCCACACCTGCAGCGCCGCCTTGAACTCAGTGCCGGTATAGGTGGCAACGGCGCGGTCGACGGCGATCCGGATGCGATCGGGCGTCTCGCAATCGGGTACGACCATGGTCTCGGCATCGAGCGTGAGGTCGTCGAAGATCTGCTCGAGGGTCGCGGTGATCAGCGCCTCCCGGGTCGGGAAGTGGTGTTGCGCGGCACCGCGTGACACGCCTGCGCGCTGCGCCACCGCGGCGACCGTGGCCGTTGCCCACCCTTCATGCGCGAGGACCTGAATCGTGGAGCGCAGCAACCGTTCCCGAGTCTGGCGGGATCGCTGCTGCTGCGGTTGCCGGCCGGGTGATTGCCTGCCCTGAGGGTGCCGGTCCTGCGGTTGCCGGTCCTGCGGTTGCCGGTCCTGCGGTTGCCGGTCCTGCGGTTGCCGGTCCTGCGGGACGGCGCTCGTGTCGGTGGTCACGAGTTGTCGCGATCGGTGAGATCCCAGGACGGCCGCCGTTTGGAGAAGAACGCGGTCATCCCTTCGCGTGCGTCGTCACCGGCGAAAAGCTCGGCCGACTGCGCGGCCCGACGTCGGGCGTCGGCGCTGAAGCCGCGCAGGATCGCGTCGGTGGTGAGCGCCTTGGACGCGGCGAGCCCGGTCGCCGACGCGCGCCGAACGCCGTCGAGCACGGTTGCCAGGGTGTCGTCGAGTGCCTCGGCACTGTCGAGCGCCGCCGTGACGACGCCGCACCGCTCCGCGGCCGTGGCATCGAAGGTCTCCCCGGACAGGAAGTAACGCCCCGCCGAGCGCGCGGTCATCTTGGGTAGCAGCACCAGCGAGATCACCGAGGGCGCCAGACCCAGGCGTGACTCGGTCAGCGCGAAGGTGCAATCGGGTCCGGCGAGCGCGATGTCGGCGGCGCCCACCAGGCCGAATCCGCCGGCCCGGACATGGCCGTTGATCCGGGCGATCACCGGAGTGGGCAGTTCCAGCATCGTCCGCATGAGGTCGACCATCGACTGCGTACCGGCCGCCGACGCCTCTTCGACGGATGCGCCGCGGCTCAGTGCCTCACCGAGATCGGCTCCGGCACAGAATGTTCCACCTGTGTGGGTGAGCACCACCGCGCGTACGTCCGGATCGTCGCCGGCCGCTCGCAGTCCGGCCAGGAGTTGTTCGACCAATGCGATGCCGAGTGCGTTCCGGTTGTTCGGCGAGTCCAGCGTCAGCGTCATCACACCGCGCTCGATCCTCACGTGCACCACCTCGGTAGAGCTCACATCGGCAGCGGAGACTCCCGTTGGTGTGCCCATCGTCGTCACCTTTCTAGTAGGACTTCGGCAGCCCGAGGCTCGTCTGTGCGACGAAGTTCAAGATCATCTCACGACTCACCGGCGCGATGCGGGCGATTCGGGCGAGACTCAGCATGGGTGCCAGTCCGTACTCGCTGGTGAGGCCGTTGCCGCCGAGCGAATGGACAGCCTGATCGACGATCTTCACGCACGCCTCGGCAGCGGCGTACTTGGCCATGTTCGCCGGCTCGGCGGCGGCCCAGTCGTCACCGGCGTCGTAGAGCGTCGCCGCCTTCTGCATCATCAACTTGGCCATCTCGAGCTCGATCTTGCCCTGCGCCAACGGATGTGCGATCGCCTGGTGCGCGCCGATCGGTGTCTTCCACACCGTGCGGTCCTTGACGTAGTCCACCGCCTTGCCCAGCGCGAAACGTCCCATGCCGATCGCCGACGCCGCCCCCATGATCCGCTCCGGATTCAAGCCCGCGAAGAGTTGACTGATCGCGGCGTCCTCGGAGCCCACGAGGGCGTCGGCGGGAAGCCGGACGTCGTCGAAGAAGAGCAGAAACTGCTTCTCCGGGTTCTGCAGTTCCATCTCGATCTGGCGGTACTCGAAGCCGGGCGTATCGGTGGGCACGATGAACAGCGTCGGTTTGAGCCGGCCGGTCTTCGCGTCCTCGGTGCGTGCGACGATCAGCACGGCCTGGGCCTGATCGACCCCGGAGATATAGATCTTGCGCCCGTTGAGAATCCAGTCGGAGCCGTCCCGGGCCGCCGTGGTGGCGATGTTGTGGGAGTTGGACCCCGCGTCGGGTTCGGTGATGCCGAAGGCCATGGTGGTCGAACCGTCGGCCAGGCCTGGAAGCCACCGGTCCTTCTGGGCGTCGGTGCCGAAACGCGCTATCACGTTGCCGCAGATGGCCGGTGAGACCACCAGCATCAGCAGGCCGGCACCCGCCGCGGCGAGTTCCTCCATGACGATGGACAGTTCGTACATGCCCGCCCCGCCCCCGCCATATTCCTCGGGCAGGTTGACCCCGATGAACCCGAGTTTTCCTGCCTCCGACCATAATTCGTCGGTCTTGCGGCCTTCTCTGGCGCATTCACGGAAGTATTCCTGCCCGTACTTGCCGGCGAGTGCGGCGACGGCTGCGCGCAGTTCGGTGCGTTCGGGTGTCTCGACGAAGGTCATGCGTGAGTCTCCTGTGCTGCTGGATCGGGTTCACTCGAATCCGCGCCGATGACGGCGAGTACGTCGCCAACGGCGAGTTGGCGGCCCGGTGCGACGGCGAGCGTGGTGACCACCCCGTCGGCCGGAGCGTGGACGGTGTGTTCCATTTTCATCGCCTCCAGCCAGATCAGCGGCTGTCCGGCGGAGACGCGGTCGCCCTCGGCGACGGCCACCCGGATCACCGATCCGGGCATCGGGGCGAGCAGCGATCCCGGGCGGGTGACCGCCGTCGGATCGACGAACCGCGGCAGGCGCCGCAGATGGACCGACGCACCGGCAACGTCGACGTAGACCTCGTCGCCGTACCGCGACACCCGGAACCGCCGCTGCACACCGTCGTCGGCGAGAACAATTGAGCCGCCCCACCCGCTGGTTGAGCCACCCCCTCCGCCGGTAGAGCCACCCCCTCCGCTGGTTGAGCCGCCCCGCCCGCTGGTTGAGCTTGTCGAAACCACCTCCAGCCCCGGCACATCCGGCAGCTCCACGCCACCGCGGGTGAATCGGTAGCGCACTGTGAACTCGCTGTCGTCGGCGCCCGCGAAGGTCTTCTGCTGGTAGCCCGACACCAGGTTGCGCCAACCGCTGCCGAGACTGCGCTGCACCGTCGCCGATGCGCGGTTATCGGCCACGTCGGCAAGGGCGGCCGCCACCGCGGCGGCCGTGCGCGTCCGGTCGTCGGCCAGCGACCGTGACAACACGTCGAGCCCGATCTCGTCCAGATACCCGGTGTCGGTCTCGCCGGCCAGGAAGCGGCGTTCGCGCAGGATGTTCACCAGCAGATCGCGGTTGGTCACCGGGCCGTGAATCCGGGCCTGCGACAACATCCGAGCCAGGATCGACGCGGCGCCGCCACGGGTGGGTGCCCACGAGATCACCTTGGCGAGCATCGGATCGTAGAACGTCGAGATCTCCGACCCTGATTCGATGCCCGCGTCCACCCGGATCCCGGGGCCCTCCCCGGGGAGCTCACCGAAACGCGCATCGTCGTCGATGTGCAGTTCGTGCACCATGCCCGACTGCGGCTGCCAATCCGCGGCCGGGTCCTCGGCATAGAGGCGCACCTCGATCGCGTGACCCCGAGTGGAGGGCGGATTCGGGTCGAGCCGATCACCCATCGCCACCCGCAACTGCCACGCGACGAGGTCGGCGCCCGTGGTCAGTTCGGTGACCGGATGCTCCACCTGCAGACGGGTGTTGGTTTCCAGGAAGTAGAAGCGCCCCATCTCGTCAGCAAGGAACTCGACGGTGCCCGCACCGGTGTAACCGATGGCCTGCACCGCATGGCGGGCGGCGGTGAACAGTCGCTCCCGCAGGTCTGCACCGAGCCGTTCGACCAATGGTGCCGGCGCCTCCTCGATCACCTTTTGGTGCCGACGCTGGATGGAGCATTCACGTTCGCCGACCGCCCACACACCGCCGTGGGTGTCGGCGAGCACCTGCACCTCGATGTGGTGCCCGCGTTCGACGTACGGCTCGCAGAACACGGTGGGATCGCCGAACGCCGACTGGGCCTCGCGGGCGGCGGCAGCCAGCTGGTCGGGCAGGTCGGCGAGATCTCGCACGATGCGCATCCCCCGGCCACCACCTCCGGCGGAGGCCTTGATCAGCAGCGGCAGGTCCGTCTCGGTGACCGCGGCGGGGTCGAGGTCACCGAGCACCGGCACCCCCGCGTCGGCCATCAGCTTCTTGGCGTTGACCTTCGATCCCATGGCCGTGATGGCCGCAGGGGGCGGCCCGATCCACACCAGACCGGCATCGATCACCGACTGCGCGAATTCAGCGTTCTCCGAGAGGAATCCGTAACCGGGATGGATGGCATCGGCGCCGGCTGCGCGTGCCGCGGCGATGATCGCGTCACCGCGCAGATAGGTCTGCGCCGACGTCGATCCCGGTAGCCGCACCGCGAGGTCGGCGCCCCGCACGTGCGGGGCGTCGGTGTCGGGGTCGGAGAACACCGCAACAGTGCCCAAGCCCATATCGCGGCATGTCCGGAACACCCGGCATGCGATCTCGCCACGGTTGGCGACGAGGACTCTGGTGATCATCGATCGCCTCTCACATCCGGAAGACGCCGAAGTTCGACGTCCCCTCCACCGGACCGCTGTGGATCGCCGACAAACACAGTCCGAGAACGGTTCTGGTGTCACGCGGATCGATCACACCGTCGTCGTAGAGCATCCCGGACAGGAATGCCGGCACCGACTCCGCCTCGATCTGCGCTTCGATCATCTGCCGCATGGCGGCGTCGGCGTCCTCGTCCACGGTGCCGCCGCGCGCCTCGGTGGCCGCCCGCGACACGATCGAGATCACACCGGCGAGCTGCGCGGCGCCCATCACCGCCGATTTCGCGCTGGGCCAGGCGAACAGGAACCGCGGATCGTAGGCCCGACCGCACATCCCGTAGTGCCCGGCGCCGTAGCTGGCCCCGACGAGCAGTGAGATGTGCGGGACCGTCGAGTTCGACACGGCGTTGATCATCATGGAGCCGTGTTTGATGATGCCGTTCTGCTCGTACTCCTTGCCCACCATGTAGCCGGTGGTGTTGTGCAGGAACAGCAGTGGCGTGTTGGCGCGGTTGGCGAGCTCGATGAACTGGGTGGCCTTCTGAGCCTCCTGACTGAACAGCACACCCTGCGCGTTGGCGAGGATGCCCACCGGGTAGCCGTGGATGTCGGCCCATCCGGTGCACAGCGAGTTGCCGTACTCGGGTTTGAACTCGTCGAAGTCGCTGTCGTCGACGATGCGGGCGATCACGTCGCGCGGATTGAACGGGATCTTGAGATCGGGTGGCACGATGCCGAGCAGATCGTCTGCGTCGTAACGCGGTTCGAGTACGGGGGTGCGCGGGTCGGGTCCCGCCTTGCGCCAGTTCAGCCGCGCGACGATCCGACGTCCGATGCGGATGGCGTCCTGTTCGTCGGCGGCGAAATAGTCGGCGAGGCCGGACTGGCGTGCGTGCATCTGCGCCCCGCCCAGTGATTCGTCGTCGCTCTCCTCACCGGTGGCCATCTTCACCAGCGGCGGACCACCGAGGAACACCTTCGACTGCTCGGCAATCATCACCACGTGGTCGCTCATGCCCGGCACATAGGCTCCTCCCGCAGTGGAGTTGCCGAACACAAGCGCGATGGTGGGGATACCCGCCGCCGAGAGCCGGGTGAGGTCGCGGAACATCCGGCCGCCGGGGATGAAGACCTCTTTCTGGGTGGGCAGGTCCGCGCCGCCCGACTCCACCAGTGAGATCACCGGAAGCCGGTTCTGCAGCGCGATGTCATTGGCGCGCAGCGTCTTGCGCAGCGTCCACGGGTTGGAGGTCCCACCCTTGACGGTGGGGTCGCTCGCCACGATTAGGCATTCGGTGCCTTCCACCACGCCGATGCCCATCACCACCGATGCGCCGACATGGAAGGCGGATCCATAAGCCGCCAGCGGGCAGAGTTCCAGGAAGGCCGAGTCCTCATCGATGAGCATCTCGATGCGCTCACGGGCGAGCATCTTGCCGCGCTTGCGATGTCGCGCAACGTACTTCTCGCCGCCCCCGGCGACCGCCTTGTCGAACTCGACCTGCAGTTCGTCGAGTTTGTCGAGCATCGCCGTGCGCGCGGCCGCGAAATCCTCGTCGGCCGGGTCGATGGTGGACCGCAACACTGTCATCGTGAATTCCCCTGTGCTGTGGGCTGATACCCGAGTCGTTTGGCGGCGAGCCCGGTCAGAATCTCGGTAGTGCCACCGCCGATGCCGAGGATGCGCATGTCGCGGTACTGGCGTTCGACTTCGGTGCCGGTCATGTAGCCGAGGCCGCCGAAGAGCTGCACGGCCTTGTCGACCACCCGTTCGCCGGTTTCCACGGCGGTGTTCTTGGCGAAGCACACTTCGGCGATCAGGTCATCGTTCGAGGTCACGCGCCGGTTGATCACCGCGCGCACGTACGTGCGGGCCACGTCGATCCGGCGGGCCATCTCGGTGAGCGTGTCCTGAACGGCCTGCCGCGCGATGATCGGCTTGCCGAATGTCTCACGCTCGCGCGCCCAGTCCAGCGTGAGATCGAGGCAACGCTGGGCACTCGCGTAGGCCTGCACCGCGAGCGCCGCCCGTTCGGTGACGAATGCGGCTGCGATCTGGGCGAACCCGGAGTTCTCCGCGCTCACGAGATTGCTCGCGGGCACCCGGACGTCGACGAAGGAGAGTTCTGCGGTGTCCGAGCATCGCCACCCCATCTTGTCGAGTGCGCGGGTCACGGTGAAACCTGGTGTGTCCTTGTCGATGACGAGCAACGACACACCAGAGGCGCCCGCGCCACCGGTCCGCACCGCGGTGACCACGAAGTCCGCGCGGACACCGGAGGTGATGTAGGTCTTGGCCCCGTTGACGAGGTAGGCGTCGCCGTCGCGCACCGCGCGGGTACGCAGATGTCCGACGTCGCTGCCCCCGCCCGGCTCGGTGATGGCGAGGCTGCCGATCTTCTCCCCGGCGAGAGTCGGTCGCACCCAGCGGTCGATCTGGTCGGGATCGCCTGCGGCGATGAGATGGGGCAACGCGATGCCGTGGGTGAACAGGGAGGCGAACACGCCGCCTGCGGCACCGCAGTAGTGCAGTTCCTCGGCGAGGATCGAGGCGTCGACGAGGTCGCCGCCGCTGCCGCCGACATTCTCGGCAATGCCGAGTCCGAACAGTCCGAGTTTTGCCGCCTCGAGGTGGATGTCGCGCGGGATCAGCCCGTCGCGTTCCCACTCGTCCTGGGCGGGCAGCACGTGGCGGTTGGTGAATGCGCGGACGGTCTCACGTAGCGCGAGGCGTTCGGGGTTGTCCCACAACGGGTCCGGAATGGGCACGGTCACGATCTCCGATCGTCGAGGAAGCTCAGTGGAATCGGCACCGGTCGGGAACGCAGCCATTCGCCCAGGCCCTTGGCCTGCGGGTCGAATCGCACGTTGTCGGCGACGCCGCGACCGAGCACTCCCTCGATGACGAAGTTGACCGCACACAAGTTGGGCAGCCGGTACCGCGACACCTCGAGGTCGGCGACCTCGGGGAGCAGTTTCTTGATGAGATCGACGTCGAGGGTCTCGTCGAGCCAATCGAAATGATCCGGATTGGGCACCCACACACCGATGTTCGCGCTGCCGCCCTTGTCGCCGCTGCGGGCGCCGGCGATGGTGCCGAGCGGCGCCGCGGCGGTGGGTCCACGATCGGTGGCGTCGGCGCCACGATTATCCGGTTCGTCGGTGGTGACCGTGGCGCGCAGCGGACTCGGTTCGACACGCTCGGTGACCCCGTCGGCGAACGCCACACGATGCTCGATCTTGTCGGCGTCGACGTACCCGGGCTCGAAAACCCCATACGGCGAACCATTTCCGGGCGGCGCGGTCATGGTGAAACCGGGATAGCTGGCCAGTGCGAGCTCCACGGCGGTGCTGCTGAATCCGCGGCCGACCTTCTTCGGATCGGTATCGCGGGCCACGCAACGCAGCAACGCGCTGGCCTGTTCCTCGGTGTTCGCGTCGGCACGGTCGAGCCGGGAGAGCTCCCAGGTCATCTGTTGAGGCTCGGTGGGCAGTGCGGCGCGGAACTGGTCGCGGAAGAGTTCGGCCTTCGCGTCGATGTCGAGTCCGGTGAGCACCAGCGTGATCTCATTGCGCACGCCGGCAAGGTGATTCAATGAGACCTTGGTGGTCGCCGGCGGTGCTTCGCCACGCACCCCGGTGATCGAAACGCGGTCGTCGCCGGCCTGCGCCAGGGTGATGGTGTCGAGTCGGGTGGTGACGTCGGGTCCGAGGTAGCGCGGACCGCCGACCTCGTACAGCAGTTGAGCGGTCACGGTTCCCACGGTCACTGCTCCCCCGGTGCCGGGATGTTTCGTGATCACCGACGTCCCGTCGGCGGCCACCTCGGCGATGGGGAATCCGAGGTGTCCCATCCGTGGGAGTTCGGTGAAGAAGGAGTAGTTTCCTCCGGTCGCCTGGGCACCGCATTCGATGACGTGTCCGGCGACCACCGCCCCGGCCAATGCGTCGAGATCGCTGTATTCCCAGTCGAAGGCGCTCGCGGCGGGACCCACAGTGAGAGAAGCGTCGGTCACGCGACCGGTGACCACGATGTCGGCGCCCGAGTCAAGCGCCGCCTTGATGCCGAAGGCACCGAGGTAGGCGTTCGCGGTCAGCGGGGTACCGAGCCCGAGATCGTCGGCGCGGTCGAGCAGGTCGTCACCGTCGATGAAGGAGACTGCGGCCTGCACACCGACGGTGTCGGCGAGTTCGCGCAGCGCGACGGCCAGACCGTGCGGGTTGAGGCCACCGGCATTGGTGACGATCTTGACACCCTTGTCCAGGGCAAGGCCCAGGCACTCTTCCATCTGCCGCAGGAATGTCTTGGCGTATCCGAGTTTCGGGTCCTTGAGTCGGTCGCGGCCGAGGATGAGCATCGTCAGTTCGGCGAGGTAGTCGCCGGTGAGGTAGTCGAGGTCGCCGCCGTCGAGCATTTCGCGCATGGCACTGAACCGGTCGCCGTAGAAGCCGGAGGCGTTGCCGATGCGAACGGGCCGGCCGGTGTCGGCGGGATCGGGGTGAGTCATCGGGCCTCCTCCTGTTGCGAAGCGTGGTCGTGGTGTGTGCGGGCGACGGGTGCGCGACCGGCACCCGGCAGTCCGGCGAAACACTGTGCGATGGCAGCCCATTCGTGGGCGTGCTGACCGGATAGCTGGAGGTCGAGGTCGTCGAGAGCGCGGCGCTGGGTGACCAGTTCGCAGAAGTCCAGCGCCGGGCCGCGTACGGTTCCGTCGATGGCGTCAGGATCGTCGGGTCCCCAGGTCCACACCGCGCCCGACGGAGCGACGATCTCGTAACGGAAGGGGCGTTCGGGCGGGGTGCGGCCGTTGACCGCGTACGCGTAGTCGCGGGTGCGGACCCCGATGTGCACCACCGCCTTGATGCGGTCGGTCACCGGTAGCCGCACGCCGAGGGTGTCGGCGATGTCGAGGCCGTGGGCCCAGACCTCCATGAGTCGCGCGGTGGCCATCGACGCCGCCGACATCGGCGGCCCGAACCATGGGATCTTCGCACCGTCGGGGACGTCGACAAGGGCGAGAGCCAGGTCGTCGCGGGCGACGCGCCAGTCGTCGAGGATCCGCGCCGGCTCGTGAGCGGCGCCCTCCTCGGCGGCCAGGTCCACGTATCCGGCCGGGTTCTGCGCGGCCTCGGCAAGCACCTCCGCGAACGCCCCCGGGTCGGTCGCCGCCATGGCTGCGATCCGATCGGTCCAGCTCAGATGCGCGATCTGGTGAGCGATCGTCCAGCCGGCGGCCGGGGTCGGCGTCGCCCAGTCCGCGTCGTCGAGCGGGGCAACGAGGTCGTCGAGCTCGGCGTTCGCAGCGGTGAGATCGGCGACGAGTTCGGTGACGATCGACATGAGACCAGCGTCACACACCGCTCCCCAGAAAGCAATCACTCGTGATTGTTTTTGCCTCCGGCAACTCGCACCGGTCCCTTATCCGTAGTGCACATCCGCAACACCCTCGGCCAGCAGAGTGCCGTCGTGCGCGATCATCCGGCCCGTGAAGGACGCCACGCGCCTGCCCACCTTGATGGCCTCGACGTCGACGATCACTTCGGCGCCGTGTACCGACGGCGAGCGGAAGAAGCCGACCGACATGTCGGCGAGCCGGTAGTCGACGCCGGGCGCCGTGTGCGCCTGACCTGCAAGCGAGAACGCCTGTCCCACAATGGCGCCGATCACGCCACCGTGCATGGTCCCGAAAGTGTTGGCCATCCACGGGTGCGTCTCGACGATGAACCGTAAGGTGTCGCCGGCAACGTACGGCACATCGACCCGGCCGCGCAGCAGATCCACGATGGGGCCGGCGGGCCGCACACCAGCCGCGATCTCTTCGACGATCCGTACTCCACTGAGGGCGGTGGTGATGGGTTCGGGAAGCCGAATGCCTTGTGCTCGAGCACAATCGGGGATCGGCACCATCATCTCCAGCTCGTCTGTCGCCGACGCCCGGCTCACCGCCACATTGCGCGCGGTGCCGACGCAACAGGCGAGGCCGGTATCCGATGCGATACGCACGGCGCCGACACCGGTCACGTCGTCGTGCAACTGGAGTTCTGCTGTCGCGGTGAGTCGGTCATCCACCGCGACGTAGCCGATCGCGGAGATGTTGAGTCGGGCCTGCATACAGGGGCCGACGGTCCGGTAATACGGGATTCCGCAGAGGTGGTCGAAGAGCACCGCGAAGGCGGGCAGGTCGATGCGCCCGCGGTGGTCGGCGAACTCGGCACAGAGTTGCTGCTCACACCGGGCCCGGTTGCCCTCCACCTCGAGGTTGCCAACGTGGAACACCGCCATCGGATCGGCGGGCCACCCGACGTCGAATCGTGCGGCAGAGCGGGCGCGATCGGTCATGTCACAGTCCTATCAAGCGATTCGCGGCCCCTCTTGGTCGCTGGTACCTTGTGTGACGAAAGGGACTGGTGATACTGATGGGACGAACTCTGGCTCGCGGCGGCGTTTCGTTGATCGTCGCTGCCGCCGCCACGACGGCAGCTCTGACGGGGACCGCAAACGCTTCGGCCGCGCCGACGCCCCCGACCACAACCGACATCGCGAAACTGTCGATCACGCAGACGCCGAATGTCGGCGTCGCCATCAAGAACAACCTGCCCACCGGCGCGTTCGTGGCACCACTCGCCGCGGCGTCGTCCGGCGCGGACACAACACGCGTCTGGGTGGAACCCATGCCCGGCAACGCATGTCTGACCAGCCTGTCAGGAGCACGGATCGGCATCACCTGGCGCAACGAATCATCCGGCCGTACAGGCACTTCGGTGTTCGCAGCCTGCCGCGGCGCCACCCCGGTGGTCAGTCCCGCGCTGTCGACCGGCACCGGCAAAATCTCCTTCACCACCAGCGTGGTGGGTCGCGGTGGACAGACCTTCACACTCAGCCCGGGGAGCGGCACCATCGATCGGTGACCGCGCCGTCGCTGGTTGAGCGCCCGTCACTGGTTGAGCTTGTCGAAACCACCGTCGCTGGTTGAGCGCCCCGTCGCTGGTTGAGCGCCCCGTCGCTGGTTGGGCGCGCTTCTCCGCTGGTTGAGCGCCCCGTCGCTGGTTGAGCTTGTCGAAACCACCGCCGCTCGTTGAGCGCGCTTCCCCGCTGGTTGAGCTTGTCGAAACCACCGCCGCTCGTTGAGCGCCCCGCCGCTGGTTGAGCGCTTCTCCGCTGGTTGAGCTTGTCGAAACCACCCTTGCTCGTTGAGCGCGCCCCGCCGCTGGTTGAGCTTGTCGAAACCACCGTCGCTCGTTGATCGCGCTTCTCCGCTGGTTGAGCTTGTCGAAACCAACGCCACCGGGCACGCTCGACGCGAAAGTGGGCACGCTCGACCGGCGTCGTGTGCGCTATGCCCTTTGTGCCGTAGATCGGTGTCACCAGGTGACACCAAAGTACGGCACAGCCGGAAGGCGGACCTCGGCTCAACCGCTGGCTGAGCGCGCCCCGTCGCCGGTTGAGCTTGTCGAAACCACCGTCGCTGGTTGGGCGCGCTTCCCCGCTGGCTGAGCGCGCCCCGCCGCTGGTTGAGCTTGTCGAAACCACCGCCACCGGGCACGCTCGACGCGAAAGTGGGCACGCTCGACCGGCGTCGCGTGCGCTATCCCCTTTGTGCCGTAGATCGGTGTCACCAGGTGACACCAAAGTACGGCACAGTCGGTAAGGCCGCCGACGGCACAACCGCTGGAGAAGCGCGCCCCGCCGCTGGTTGAGCTTGTCGAAACCACCGCCACCGGGCACGCTCGACGCGAAAGTGGGCACGCTCGACCGGCGTCGTGTGCGCTATGCCCCTTGTGCCGTAGATCGGTGTCACCAGGTGACACCAAAGTACGGCACAGTCGGTAAGGCGGACCTCGGCTCAACAGCTGGCTGAGCGCGCTTCTCCGCTGGTTGAGCTTGTCGAAACCACCGCCACCGGGCACGCTCGACCCGAATCTGGGCACGCTCGACGGAACGCGGACCCCACCAGCGGAGTAGACAATATTCCAGATCTGTACACTCCTAGGTGAAACAGGTTCTAGATTTGGGCCATGGCCCAGACAGTCACCGAGCTCCTCATCGAACGCTCCGACGACGACTCCGTCGCGGTCCGGTACAACGACCGGCAATGGACCTGGCGGCAGCACATCGACGACGCCCGACACACGGCCGCCGCGGTACTCGCGCGAGCCGACGACACCCGGCCCATGCACATCGGCGTGCTGCTGGGCAACACTCCCACGATGCTCACCGCGCTGGCGGCCGGTGCGCTCGGCGGGTACGTGACCGTCGGGATCAACAACACCCGGCGCGGCGAGGCGCTCGCGAGCGACATCCTGCGCGGCGACTGTCAGATACTGCTCACCGACCCCGAGCACCTCACCCTGCTCGACGGCCTCGACCTGCCCGGGGTCCTCGTCATCGACACCACATCCGACGACTGGGCCGCCGCGCTCGCCGCTGCCGGTGAACTGACCCCGTACTCGGTGCCCACCGCCACCGACCCCTTCATGCTGATCTTCACTTCCGGCACCAGCGGCAACCCCAAGCCGGTTCAGCTGGCGCACATGCTGATTCCGTTCGCCGGCCCTCCGCTCGCGGAGAAATTCGAGATCACCTCCGACGATGTCTGCTATTTGTCGATGCCGTTGTTCCATTCGGCCGCGCTGCTCGGCGGATACTGTGTCGCCACCGCCACCGGCGCCTCGATGGTGCCCGCACAGTTCTCCGCATCGTCGTTCCTCGACGACGTTCGCCGCTACGGGATCACCTACATGAACTACGTCGGCAAACCCCTCGCCTACATTCTGGCCACCCCCGAGCGACCCGACGACGCCGACAACCCGCTGCGTGCGGCGTTCGGCAACGAGGCCACCGACCGCGACATCGACCAGTTCTCGCGACGCTTCGACTGCAAGGTCTGGGACGGTTTCGGTTCCACCGAGCTCGCCATCATCATCACCCGCGAACCGGGCACACCCGCAGGTTCGATCGGTAAGGGGTTTCCCGGTGTGGCGGTGTACAACCCGGCCACCGGCACCGAATGTCCGCCGGCCCAATTCGACGCGAACGGTGCCATCGCCAACGGCGACGATGCGATCGGGGAGATTGTCAATACGAGCGGCCCGGGCATGTTCACCGGGTACTACAACGACCCCGGTACCACCTCGGAGCGGCTTCGCGACGGAATGTACTGGTCGGGCGATCTCGCCTACAAGGACGCCGACGGGTGGATCTACCTCGCCGGCCGCACCGGCGACTGGATGAGAGTCGACGGGGAGAACATGACCGCGGGCCCCATTGAGCGCATCCTGCAACGCATTCCGGAGATCAGCCAGGTCGCCGTGTACCCGGTTCCCGACGAGCATGTCGGCGACGCAGTAATGGCCGCGCTGGTGCTCAACGACGACACCAAACTCACGCCCGGCGGCTTTGCCGACGCACTTCGCGCGCAACCGGATCTGTCACCCAAGGCCTGGCCGACCTTCGTGCGGATCTCGCGGGCATTGCCCACCACCGCCACCAACAAGATCATCAAGCGCCAACTCCGCAACGACGGGATCAGCACCGCCCCTGGAGATCAGTTGTGGGTCCGTCCCGCACGCACCACCGAGTACCGGGCCACCGATAGTGTCTGACCACACGAGCAACACCCTGCCCGAGCTGGGCTACTACGCACTTTCCCGGCATCCGGTCACACCGGCGGAGCTCGTCGCCGAGGCCCAGTTCGCCGAAGGCATCGGTCTCGGCGCGGCGTTCGTGTCCGAGCGTTTCAACGTCAAGGACGCAGGCGTCCTCAGCGGGGCCCTCGGCGCGGCCACCACCCGCATGGGGGTGGCAACGGCCGCGACCAACCACAACACGCGACACCCGATCATCACCGCCACGATGGGCGCCACCCTCGCCGAACTCACCGGTGACCGGTTCGCCCTCGGACTCGGTAGGGGCATCACTCCGCAGTGGCAGATCCTCGGCCTCGATCCGGTCACCGGCGCCCAACTCGCCGACATCGCCGACATACTCAGAAGACTGTGGCGCGGCGAGATGATCATCGGGCACGACGGCCCCGCAGGCACCTACCCGCTGCTCAATCTCGGTGTGACCGTGACACCTTTACCAATCCTGTTGGTCACGATGAGCCCGCGCACACTGGCGCTTGCCGGCCAGATCGCCGACCGCGTGGTGCTGCACACCTTTCTCGGTGACGAGGCCACCACGACGGCGGTGCGAGCGGTACGCGACTCCGCCGAACGAGCAGGGCGCGATCCCGCCTCGATCCGAATATGGTCGGTGATGGCCACCGTCGGCGACGACCTCGCCGACGACGACCGACTGCGACGGCTCTACGGCCGGCTCGCCGCGTACCTTCAGGGCTACCCCGACGTGCTGATGCGGGCCAATGGGTGGAGTCCCGACGACCTCGAGCGGGTGCGTGCCACCGATGCATTCACCGGAGCACACGGCCCCATCGACGCCACCGCGTCGACGGAGCAACTGGTGGAACTCGCAGCCGCGATTCCGCCGCACTGGGTCGCCGACAGCGCGGTCGGCTCGGCGGCGCAGTGCGCCGAAACCGTTGCACACCAGTTTGATCTGGGTGTCGACTCGGTGATCCTGCACTGCGCCACACCCACCGAACTGGCACCGGTCGTCGACGCGTATCGGGCGGTGCGGCCCGCGGGTCGCGACCACCTGTCGGCCAATCCGGGCCGGCTTCGATCACGAGAGGCAGTGGCATGACCACACATGTGCCCGTTCCCGCGGACATCCCCACCGACATCCGCGGCCTCACCCCCGCCTGGATCACCCAACTGCTCCGATCGCACGGTCACGACGTCGAGATCGACGACGTGACCGCCGAACCGATCGGTACCGGCCAGATGGCGAGTTCCTATCGCCTCCACCTCCGCTATTGCGCACCCACGCCGCTGCCCGGCACCATGGTCGCCAAACTGGCCACCGGACCGGAGGCACAGCGCGAATTCGGTTCGGGCGCATTCCGAAACGAAGTCCGTTTCTACCGTGAGCTCGCGCATACCTTCCGCGTTCCGGTCCCCCGATGCCACGCGGCGTTGAGTTCGGCGTCGGGCGCCGAATTCGTGCTTCTTCTCGAGGACATCGCCGAGGCTGCACAGGGCGACCAGATCGCGGGATGTTCGGCCTCCCGGGTTCGCGACGTCGCCATCGCGGCGGCGGGTCTGCACGGACCGCGCTGGAACGATGCCGGACTCCTCGCCGACTACCCGCTGCCGACCGACGAGGACCGGGCGCTGATGGAGTCGGTCACCGAACCGATGGCCGACGTCTTCAGGTCCCGCTTCGAACTCACCGCACTGGAGTCGGCCACCGTCGACTGGCTGGTCCGTGATGCCGGCGCCTGGCTGATCGCTCCGATCGAGCACTTCGCGTTGATCCACGGGGATCTCCGCGTGGACAACGTGCTCTTCGGGCCCGACGACGCAGTGACGGTGATCGACTGGCAGACCATCACCACCGGGCATCCGATGCGCGACATCGCATTTCTCGTGAGCACCAGCCTCACAACCGATGACCGGCGGATCAACGAACGCGCCATCGTGGCCGACTACCACCGCGCACTGACCGACTTCGGGGTGGATTCCTCCGCGTACGGACTCGACCAGTGCTGGCAGGATTACGTGACCTCACTCATCCAGGCTCCCCTCATCATCGTGTTCGGTTGCGCAGCAGCACAACCCACCGAACGGGGTGACGCGATGTTCCGGGTCATGTTGCAGCGCGCGGCAGCAGCGGTCGACGACCTTAATCCAGGTGCACTCCGGTGACGAGCCTGGTCATCGGGGCGAGTGGTTTCCTGGGTTCCACACTCACCCGGCACCTGGTCGCCACCGGAGAGGACGTCCGCGTCCTGGTCCGGGAGTCGAGTGACACGAGTGCGATCGACGATCTCGACGTGACGCGGGTGGTGGGGGAACTGTCCGATGCGTCGGCCATCACCGAAGCGATGCTGGGTTGCGACGACGTCTATCACTGCGCGGTCGACACCCGGGCCTGGCTCACCGATCCCGCGCCGCTTTATCAGACCAACGTCGAACTGCTGCGGAACGTACTCGAGGTGGCATCACGGCTTCCGTTGCATCGCTTCGTGTTCACCAGCACCCTGGCCACCATCGGCCGTCGTCGAGGTCGCGTCGTCGACGAGTCGGTGGCGTTCAACTGGAACAGGGCGGCCACCGACTACGTGCGCTCGCGCGTGGCCGCGGAGAACCTGGCCCTGCGATACGCCCGCAAGCACGGGGTGCCGGTGGTCGCCATGTGCGTCTCGAACACCTATGGTCCCGGGGACTTGGCGCCCACCCCGCACGGCGCGTTCGTGGCCGGCGCCGCATTGGGAAAGCTGCCCTTCGGGATTCGGGGGATGCGTTGTGAATCCGTGGGAATCGACGACGCCGCCGACGCGCTGATCCTGGCGGCCGCGCACGGACGCAACGGCGAACGCTACATCGTCTCCGAGCGCTTCATCGATCTCGGCGACGTGATCAAAGTGGCCGCTGCGGCCGCCGGACGCGAGCCACCACGACCCGTGCTCAATCGGCCGACCCTCTACGCCCTGGGTGCGCTGGGTTCGATGCGGTCCACTCTGACGCGTTCCCCCGGGCGGCTGCGGTGGGGCACCGTGCGGCTCATGCATTACATGTCGGAGATGGACCATTCCAAGGCCGAGCGGGAACTGGGCTGGCACCCGCAACCGGTCACCCACGCCATCGCCGCGGGCGCGCAATTCTGGGTGCAGCGCGCCAAAGCTCGCCGGCGTGCCTGACGGCCGGGCGGTTTGCGCCGGATCCGGGGCCGATGTCGGTGGTGGCCGGTTCGCGTGTTCGCGCCTGGCCCTGGACCTCTGGAATCATGACCGTTCATGAGGACGCTTCACAATGCCGACATCCCCTCGTGGCTCGTCACCATCTCGTGGATCAGCGTCGCGCTGGCAGTGTGTTGCGCCGTGCTCGTCACCATCGACATCGTGCGCAGACCGCAACCGATGCCTGTGATGAATCTCGTGTGGCCGATCGTCACCCTGTTCGGCTCGGTGGCCTGGGCCGCGGCGTACCTCTGGTGGTCGCGCGCCCAACCGCGCACCGCGACGGCCGACGACAAGCCCGACGAGTCCATGGACGACATGGACATGGGCAACGGGGACACGGGCAACGGGGACTCCATGCCGGGCATGACGATGACACCGGCTCTCGGCCTGTCGGGCAAGGAGCATTCGATGCGGGTGTCGACATTCGTCGGTACCTGCCACTGCGGTGCCGGTTGTTCGCTCGCCGACCTCATCGTGGAGTGGGCGGTGTTCGCGGTCCCGGTGGTGGCGGTGCTCGGCGGATGGCATTGGCTGTTCGCCGACTCGATCTACGCCGAGTGGGTGCTGGCCTACATCGTCGCCTACATCATCGGCATCGCCTTCCAGTACTTCTCCATCGCGCCGATGCGCGGCCTCGGCGTGGCCGACGGACTCAAGGCCGCCATCAAAGCCGACACCTTGTCGATCACGTCCTGGCAGGTGGGCATGTACGCGACCATGGCCGTGGTGCAGTTGGCGATCATGCCCGCCTGGCTCGACGGACGTCTGGCCGTCAACACGCCGGTGTTCTGGGCGATGATGCAGATCGCGATGGTGGTCGGTTTCGCCACCGCCTACCCGGTCAACTGGTGGCTCATCGGCACCGGCATCAAGGAACGCATGTAGCCAGGAATGTTCAGCGCAGCAGACCGGCGAGTTCGGTGAGGCTGTAGGGCGCCGCCTCCTTGTGGTCGCGGTAGGCGATGAAGGTGGGTTGCTGCGGATCGAACCGCCCGATGAATCCGCCGGAGACACTGAAGATCTGACCGGTGATGTCGGCGGCGGCGTCACTGGCCAGAAACGTGTACATGGGGGCCACGTAGTCCGGCGGTGCCGGGTCGAGCGCGGCGTCGCGAGTGAACTCGTCGAGAATCCCCCTGCTGTGCAGGTTCTCGATGTGGCGGACGTAGTCGTCGCCCGACGACAAGCGCGACTTGGCGCCCGGCATCACCACGTTCACCCGTACACCTGTGCCCCGTAGATCGCCCGCCGCGGCCAGCGCGAGCGCGTTCACCCCGCCCTTGGCCGCCGGATAGCCACTGCCCCCGAAGGTTCCCAGCGACGCCGCCGAGCCGGTCAGCACGATCGAACCCGTCCCCTGCTCGACGAACACGCGACCGGCGGCCCGGGTGAGGAAGAACGCGCTCATCAGATGCGCGTCCACCTGCGCCCGGAACTCGTCGGGCTCGATCGTCAACACCGTCGACCCGGCGGGCTCGGCGATGCCCGCACAGTTTATCGCGATGTCCAGCGCACCGAATTGCGCCAGTGCGGTGTCGACCATCTGCTGGGCGACACCCTCGTCACCGGCAGAACCACAGACGCCCACCGCATACCCTGCGCCGCCGACGATCTCGGCGACCGTATCGTCGACGGCCGTCTTGTCCCGCCCGTTGATCACCAACGACACACCGCGACCCGACAACGCGTAGGCCACTGCCAGGCCGATGCCCCGGGTGGCACCGGAGATGACGGCCACCCGGCCGGCGAGCCGGGCGTCGACCGGCATGTCGGGTGTCATCACACCGAGCTGCCGACAGGAGTGATCGGCAACGACGTGCCCCGGTCGACGAATTGGAAGTCGGCTCCCGAGCTGAATCGCACCAGTGCCACCTCACCCGACTCCTCGAGGGACTCGTGCGACACCGAGAATGTGACCACCAGGGCTGTGCCGTCGTCGACGGCCGACGCCACCACCCAGTGCGGATCGACCGCGGTGGCGATGGCCTGCAACGGCTCGGTGTGGTCCTCGTCGAACAAGGCGATCCATCCGCCGTCGGCGCGGGCCGGCGATTCGTGCGGAATACGCACGGTGACACCCGAACCCGTCGCCTCGGCGGTCACCCCGGTGTACTGCACCGGGCCGAGTACCGGATGCAGTGACATCACGCCGGCCAGTCCGGCCGCGTCCGGGGGAAGCCGCAGCGCCGCGCGCAGCCGGTCTGCGGCCAGCCCGGCGATACCGGTCAGCTGCTTGCGATAGATCGCGGTGACCTGTTCGGCGTCGGCGGCGTGACGACGCAGCGACACCAGAAATCCCAGCGCGAGCAGTTGGTGTTGCAGTGCCACCTCTTCGGCGATCCGCACCAGCGCGGTCGCCGACCATTCGCGGAACTGCAGGTCGTCGCGCAGCGCGCCGCGGTAGTCGATGTGTCCGTCGGTCGCGCCGGGGTCGATGTCGCTCAATTCCACGGTCGCGGCGTGACGGCTGAACATCTCCTCCGCATCGGCCGGCAGCGGCAACTCCTCGCGGTCGGGTTCGATGGTCACCGTCCACGCGCAGTGCGGATGCCGGTCGGCGGGCCGTCGCGGTGGCCGGTGGATGGGCCGGATCCGGGCGCGCCGGTTGGTGGCGATCGCGGTGGCGTCGAATGTCGGGTCCTCGATGTCGTGGCACATCGCCGTGACGTACTCGTCGCCGAGAGGTTCCACATCCATCAGTGCGCCACAGTGATTCAGCACAAAAGCACCGTGATAGCGGTCGGTGATCTCATAGCGGAAGTCCATGAATTGCGGCGGCGCGCCGATATCGAGTTGCAGGCACTTGAACATGTCCTCGACACCGTCGCCGTCGATACCGAGGGCGGTCCGCATCCGCGCGGTATACACCGGGCTGGCCGCCATCCACTCCTCGATGGCGACCCGGGTCATCGTCTCCCGACCGAAGGCACTGATCAGGTGCGCCATGCCGCTGCGGTCGATGAGCTGACCGGACAACAGCAGTTCCGGGACGATGGTGGCGAGTTGATTCTCGGTGAGGTCGGAGTACGTCCGGGCCGGTGACGTCATCTCGATGGTCACCAGAATTCGACAGGTGACTTGCCGAAGGGATACCAGCCCGGCTGATCCCCGGTGGCCTTCTCGATCCGCTTGAGCATGCCGTCGCTCATCGCGTTGTCCTTGAGGAGTTCGATGAACAGCGCCGACACGTTGCCGTAGTCGAAGAAGTCACGCTGCCAACGGAACTGGAAATTGCCACCGTACTTGAACCAGCTGCCCTGGATGCCCTCGAGCGCGTAATGGGTGCCGTCCTCACGGGTCCGGTCATAGACCTGCTTCCAGAAGCCGATCATGTCGCCGGTCGTGTCGTCGATCACCCATTGCTGATACGGATAGGTCCACCCTTCGAGACCCTCCATCTCCTGCCCGAGTGCGATGTCGCGGATCTCATCGCGGCCGACGGCCATGAAATCCTTTTCGGGACCATAGTTCCAGCCGTAGGTGGCGTCCTCGGTGTAGAAGTCCGCCAACGGTTTCCAGTCACCCGCCTTTTCCGCTTCGATGTTCGCGGCGAGCCACCGTTGCTTCATCTCCTCGAGTTCGGCGCGATCGAACGGCCCGGTGTTCTGTGTCATGTGCATTACCTCTGTTCGTCCCTGTGTTCGTCGTCGACGGTCTCGACGATTCTCAGCGCCTGGGTCGGGCAGTACTGCACTGCCGCTTCCACCTCGGCGCGTTGACTCTCGTCCGGATGGGGATCGAGGATCTCCACGTGATCCTTCTGCGCGGAGAACACATCCGGGGCCTCCAGCTCGCACATCCCGTGCCCTTGGCAGATATCGAGATCCACCTCGATTCGCATACCGGCGCTCCTACCGAACCCGCCTGCGGTACCGCACCACGCATGGCTGCTGGAGTTGGACCACCATCTTCGAATGGTCGTTGCGGTAGGTGTCGGCCGGCTGAGCCATCTCGAAGTCGTAGTTCTGGAACAGCACCGAGAAGATCGCCTTCAGCTGCATGATGGCGAACTGCGCACCCACACAGCGATGTCGACCGGCGCCGAAGGGGATCCACGTCCACCGGTTCACCAGATCCTCCTGCCGCGGCTTGTCGTACCGCGTCGGGTCGAAGCTGTTCGGTTCGGGAAAGTCCTCGGGCAACCGGTTGGACACCGCGGGCGACACCGCGATTGTCTGACCCGCCTTGATCTCGAAGTCCTCGATGTGAAAGTCCTCCTGCACCAGCCGCATGAGGATGATCAGCGGCGGGTGCAGACGCAGTGTCTCCTTGAACGCGTTCTCCAGCTTGGGCATCTGCCGGGTGTGGGCGAACGTGTATTCGGGCCGCTCCCCTTCCGGGGTATCGCCGTAGATCGCGTCGAGCTCCTCGTACACCTCGCGCATGTAGTCCGGATTGCGCAGCAACTCGATCAGCGTCCACGCCGAGGTGCCCTGCGTGGTGTGGTGGCCCGCGAACATCATGGAGATGAACATGCCGGTGATGGTGTTGGCATCGAATCCCACCGACACCAGCACATCCATCAGATCCCGATCTTCCTTGTTCTCCGGAGGATTCGCGATGCGCTCGGTCATCACGCCTTCGATGAACGTCACCAGTTCTGCGCGCGCGGCATCGCGCCGGCGGAAGCTGTCGATGTCGGCGTGCATGTCGACATAGGCCATCGGGTCGGTGCCGCGTTCGAGGTCATGGAAGAGCTCGGAGATGTGCTTGTCGAGCTGTTCGCGGAACTTTCGTCCGATCAGGCAGGCCGAGGAGGTGTACATGGTGAGTTCCCCGAAGAACTCCAGGAGATCGATCTCACCCTCGTCGCCCATCCGCTCCACCATGCGCTCCACCTCGTGGGGGATGGTGACGGCGTGCAGTTTCATGTGCGAACCCTTGAGGGCCGCATTGTGAATCGCCTCGGAGCGCTTCTCGGGACTGGTGTCGAATACCACCCCCTCGCCGAACACCGGCGTCATGAACGGATACGCCGCGGCCTGATCGAGCAGCTCGTCGGGCGCCCGGAAGAACTCCTCGTTGGCCAGCGCGCCGGACACCAGCACCACCTCGCGGTCGGCGAGCTGGAACTGTCCCACGTCGCCGCACTCTTCACGGACGCGCCAGAACAGAGAGATCGGATCGGTCGCGAGCTCGTGGAGGTGGCCGTATTCGCCGTCTCCTCCGGAAACCCGCTTGGGGGTGGTCAGGGTGGTCACTGGTTGTCTCCTTCGCCGTTCTTGTCGCGCTTGATCGCGCCTTCGGCCTCGACTTCGACGACACGCATGTGCGCGCCGCGGGGCATGCCGACGACGGCCGAGATCGCCTGTGCAATGTGTTCGGGCTGAAGAAAATTGCCGTGCCGGGCCAATCCGTGGGAGATCCACGAATTGAGCATCTTCTCCATCACCTCGGGTTCGAGGTTGAAACCCATCCCGGTGATGGTCTGGCCCGGCCGGACGATGCTGGCGCGCACGCCGGTCCCCTCGAGTTCGAGTTGCGCCGTGGCGACAAGTCCGTCGACACCCATCTTCGCGGCCACGTAGGCCGACGACCAGGGCCGTGGGTGGACGGCCACATCCGAGCCGATGAACACGAAATCGCCACGGCCCCTCTCGATCATGCCCGGCACGATGGTGCGGTACAGCCGGTGGGCGCCGACGAGGTGGATGTCGACCTGCGACGCGAAGTCGGCCTCACTCATCTCGTAGGAGAGCCCCACGTCGAGGTCGCCGGCACCGGAGATCGCGATCTCGATCGGACCGAGCGCGGCTTCGGCCTTGGCGACGCAGTCACGCACCGCGACCTCGTCGGTGACGTCGAGCGGCACCGCGACCGCTTCGCCACCGGACGCGGTGATCGCCTCGGTCAGTTCCTGCAGCTTCTCCACCCGGCGTGCCGCGAGCGCCACCGGATAGCCTGCGGCGGCGAGGTATTCGGCGGTGGCGGCGCCGATTCCCGAGGATGCACCGGCAACCAGGACGGGTCTGCGTTCGGGATGAGGAATGTAGGCCATCAGCGCACCGTCACCTTCACCGGGAGCGACGCGAAGCCGCGCACATTCACCGAGTGCACACGTTCGGCGTTGTCGGCGTCGATCTCCACGGCGCGGATCGAGCGCATCACCTCGCCCAGACCGATGTTGGCCTCCAGTCGCGCCAGATGCGCGCCGAGGCAGAAGTGTGTTCCCATACCGAAACTCATCAGTGCCTGCCCGCAATCCCGGCCGATCTGATACCGGCCCGCGTGATCGAACACGTCTTCGTCGCGGTTTGCCGACCCCACGAGCAGCAGCACGCGTTGACCGGCGGGGATCACGTGGTCGCCGTACTCCACGTCGGCGGCGACCTTGCGCAACACCATCTGGGTGGAGTTGTCGTAGCGCAGCGTCTCCTCCGTCCATCCCGGGACCGCGTCGGGGTCGGCGAACACCTTGGCCAGTTCGTCGGGGTTGCGCCACCCCCAATACAGGGCATTGGCAAGCAGTTTGGTGGTCGTCTCGTTTCCGGCCACCACCATCAGCACCATGAACCCGACGATCTCGTCCTCGGTCAGCGCCGTCGTACCGCCGGCCTCGTCGTCGATCTCCGCGGTGATCAGCGCCGAGAGCAGATCCTCGCCGAGGTTCTTGCGTCGCTCGGCGATCATGGCCGAGTAGTACTTGTGCAACTCGAGGTAGGCGTAGACCGCCGCATCGGGAATGTCGAGGACTCCCTCCTCGCGATGCAGCAACAGATCGGACTGGTGGCGCAGATGTGCACGATCGGATGCCGGCACTCCGACGAGTTCGGAGACTACGTCCATCGGGAGCAGCCCGGCGAAGTCGGCGACGTAGTCGAACTCGCCCTTGTCCAGGCATTTGCTCCAATGTTGTTGCGTCAGTTCGGCGATCCGCCCGGCGAGATCGTTCACCCGGCGCGGCGTGAATCCCTTGGACACCAGCTTGCGGATACGCATGTGCTTGGGATCGTCCATCGCGAGGAACGACATCGACTTGTGCGCGTCCGGCCCGTACGACGACGGGTCCATCGACACACCCCACGCGTTGGACAGATTCACGCTGTCGCGAAACGCGTTGCGCACGTCCTCATGCCGGGCGAGTGCCCAGAAGTCGAGGTCGGAGTTGTAATAGACCGGCGCCTGCTCGCGCAGCTGAGCGTAGGTCGGGTACGGGTCCTCGTGAAATGCGTAGGCGTACGGGTCGAATGGGACCCGTTGCTGCATTCCCGCTACCGCAATGGTGTCGGTCATCGATATTCCTCCGTTGCTGGTACTCACCCCGACGCCGGCCACGGCCCGGGGTTGAATCAGGGCTGGGTTCGGTTGAGGATGAGGCGCGCCGCGGCAACGAGCCGCTCCGATGTCTGTTCGTAACTGAGGTGTCCCATGCCGGCGTGCACAAGACCACCCGCGTAGAGCATCTCGATCGCGTCGACCACCGGCCCGGGGTCGACCGGATCGACGTTCAGGGCATGCGCGAGTCGCTGGCGGATGAATCCGCCGATCCGCAACCGCAGGTGTTCGACGTCGGGATCGGTACCGAGAAGCGCCACGGTGACCGCACCGCCGAGCTGCCCCTCCCCCGCCACCACCATCGACACGTCGCGCAGCACCTGCGCGACCCGTTCGTCGGCGGGCAGTGCCGGGTCGGATTCGGGAACCCCGTCGGCCAGGCGGCGCCAGAACACCTCGGCCACGAGGTGGCTCTTCGACGAGAAGTACGTGTACGCGGTGGCCGGTGCCACCCCGGCGCGCTTGGCCACCGACCGCACGGTCAAACCGTCGAAACCGTCCGTGTTCAGCACTTCCACCGCGGCGTCGGTGAGCCGGGCAACCGTTTCGGCCTGCTGTTGCGTCAGGCGTCGGCGGGTCGATTCCTGCGACACGGGGCTGGACATGTGGTGGACGTTACACTAGCGTCGAACGGGAGTCCAGGCACCTGTCCAGATGGAGTTCCAGCACATGCCCCTCAGACCTGAATCCGCGTCGGATCTACTCATCGATGGCAAACTCGTTCCCGGTGGCGGCGGGACTTTCGAGATCCTCAACCCGGCCACCGAGGAAGTCATCGGGCGGGCCGCCGACGCCACTGCCGCCGACATGGACGCCGCGATCGGCGCGGCGCGGCGCGCCTTCGACACCACCGACTGGGCGCGTGATCATGCCCTGCGCGCCCGCTGTCTGCGGCAACTGCGCGACGCGCTACGCGGCCACATCGACGAGCTGCGGGAGCTGACGGTGGCCGAGGTCGGGTGCCCGGTGTTCCTCACCCACGGACCCCAGCTCGAGGGCCCCATCGACGACCTGGGCTACTTCGCCGACCTGGCCGAGAGTTACACATGGACAACAGATCTCGGCGAGGCCAAGCCGATGGGTCTGAAGAATCGCCGCGAGGTGCGTGCCGAGGCGGCCGGTGTGGTGGGCGCGATCACACCGTGGAACTTCCCGCACCAGATCAACTTCGCCAAGATCGGGCCGGCGCTGGCCGCGGGCTGCACGGTGGTTCTCAAGCCCGCACCCGACACCCCGTGGTGCGCAGCCCTGGTGGGCACGGTGATCGCCGAGGAGACCGACTTCCCGCCCGGCGTGATCAACATCGTCACCTCCAGCGATCACGCGCTGGGAGCACAGCTC
Source organism: Gordonia sp. NPDC003429 (assembly GCF_053588575.1). Taxonomy (NCBI): domain Bacteria; kingdom Bacillati; phylum Actinomycetota; class Actinomycetes; order Mycobacteriales; family Gordoniaceae; genus Gordonia; species Gordonia sp. NPDC003429. The sequence goes on along the minus strand of NZ_JBSFQF010000009.1, from coordinate 147,439 downwards.
GCCGAGGACCCGCGTGTGGACATCGTGTCGTTCACCGGATCCACCGCGACCGGCAAGAAGGTGATGGCCTCGGCCGCGACCTCACTCAAGAAGGTGTTCCTCGAACTCGGCGGCAAGTCGGCGTTCATCGTGCTCGACGACGCCGACCTCGCCGCCGCCTGCTCGATGGCCGCGTTCGCCGTGGTCACCCACGCCGGGCAGGGCTGCGCCATCACCACCCGGCTCCTGGTGCCCCGCAACCGGCTCGCCGAGGCCATCACCGCCACCCGCGATTCACTCGCCGGACTGGCCGCCGGGGACCCCAGCGACTCCGGAACCATCTGCGGCCCACTGATCTCCGCCCGGCAGCGCGACCGCGTCGAGTCCTACATCGCACTCGCGCGTGACGAGGGCGGCACCATCGAGATCGGCGGCACCCGTCCCGGCGACAAGGACAAGGGCTACTTCGTGTCGCCGACCCTGATCTCCGGGGTCGACAACTCCAGCCGCGTGGCGCAAGAGGAGATCTTCGGCCCCGTTCTGGTGATCATCGGCCACGACGGCGACGACGACGCGATCCGCATCGCCAACGATTCGCCGTACGGATTGTCGGGGGCGGTGTGGGGCACCGATCCCGATCGGATCGACAAGGTGGTCAACGGCGTTCGCACCGGCACCATGTCGATCAACGGTGGCATCTGGTATTCGGCCGACGTGCCGTTCGGCGGCTACAAGCAATCCGGCATCGGGCGCGAGATGGGGGTGGCCGGTTTCGAGGAGTACCTCGAGACCAAGGCCGTGGCCACCCCCGCCTGATCGTCCACCCCCATCACGCAAACACCCTTCGCACCCGACATCATTCGACATACAGAGAGCAGGCATCGCACATGGACTCACTTCGCTTCAGGGACAAGACAATCATCGTCACCGGCGCCGCCGGTGGGATCGGCGAGGCCTACGCGCGGGCGCTCGCGGGCGAGGGCGCATCGGTGGTGGTTGCCGACCTCAACGACGAGGCGGGCGAGAAGGTCGCCGCCGACATCGGTGGGCGGTACGTCCACACCGATGTCTCCGACCCGGACTCGGCACTCGCACTGGCCGAGGCCGCCGCCGAAGCCACCGGACGCGTCGACGGCCTCATCAACAACGCGGCCATCTACGGCGGCATGAAACTCGACTTCCTCATCACCGTCCCGTGGGACTACTACAAGAAGTTCATGAGCGTCAATCTCGACGGCGCACTCAACGTCACCCGCGCGGTCTACCCGAAGATGACCTCGGGCGGCGCCATCGTCAACCAATCCTCCACCGCCGCATGGCTCTACAGCGGCTTCTACGGGCTGGCCAAGGTGGGGGTCAACGGCCTGACCCAACAGCTGGCCGTGGAACTGGGCGGACAGAACATCCGGGTCAACGCCATCGCTCCGGGCCCCATCGACACCGAGGCCACCCGTACCACCACGCCCAAGGAGATGGTCGACGACATCGTGAACCGGTTGCCGCTCAAACGTTTCGGCACCCCCGAGGACCTGGTGGGCATGTGCCTGTTCCTGTTGTCCGACGAGGCGTCGTGGGTCACCGGGCAGATCTTCAACGTCGACGGAGGACAGGTCATCCGCTCATGACCGAGACCGTCGCCCCACCGCGACTGGGGTACGTGGGCCTGGGCAACATCGGTGGCCCGATGGCGGGCCGCCTCGCCAAGGCGCCCGGTGGCCTCACCGTGTTCGATCTCGCCCCCGACGCCGTCGCAAGGCTGATCGACCAGGGCGCCCGCGCGGCCGGCTCCCTGGCCGAGCTCGCCGACGCCGCCGACATCATCGGCATCTGCGTGGTCAACGACGACCAGGTGCGCGCGGTGGTCGCCGGCGACGGTGGACTGCTCTCGGCGGCACGCCCGGGCACCATCATCACGGTGCATTCCACGATCAGCCCGGCCACCGCCGTCGCACTGGCCGCTACCTGCGCCGAACACGGGGTGACACTGCTTGATGCGCCGATCTCCGGTGGTGCGCCAGGTGCGGAGCAGGGCCGGCTCGCGATCATGGTCGGTGGACCGCGCGAGGCCTACGAACGCCTCAAAGAACCCTTTTCGGCGGCCGCGGACATGCTCGTGCACGCGGGCAGCGAGGTGGGTTCGGGAACCAAGATGAAGCTGGCGCGCAACCTGCTGCACTTCATCTCGTTCACCGCGGCCACCGAGGCATCGCGGCTGGCCGAGGCCGCAGGCATCGACATCGCGAAACTCGGCAAGGTGGTGCGCCACACCGATGCCATCACCGGCGGGGCCGGTGCGATCATGCTCCGCGACACCACGGCGCCCATCGATGCCGACGATTTCTGGTACGGCGTGTTCACCCACGTGCGAGCCTTGGGCGAGAAGGACCTGTCGCTCGCACTCGATCTCGGGGCCGAACTCGGCGTGGACCTGCCGCTGGGCACCCGTGCCCGCGCCGATCTCGCCGCCGGCCTCGGGGTTCCGCATCGCGAAGGAGAGAAATGACCAACGTCGAAGAATCCGCCCCCACCGACCAGCGTCGCCGTGGCCTGGAGATGATGTCGAAGGTGTACGGCTGGGAGATGTCCGACGGCCCGGGTCTGCACTTCGCGCACACCGCCGACCAGCTCTTCGCCGAGGTGTGGTCGCGGCCCGCGCTGAGCATCCGGGACCGCCGGCTCATCCTGCTCGGCGCGCTGGCCGCGTCGGGTCAAGTCGACGTCGCCGAGATCCAGGCGGGCGCCGCGCTGACCAATGAGGAACTCACCCCCGAACAGCTCGAGGAGATCGCACTGTTCCTGTGCTACTACGTGGGCTGGCCGATCGGCACCAAGATGAACATGATGTTCGGCCAGGTGATCGGCAAACACCGCAGTGGAAGGGGCTAGCCTTCGGGATATGTCCCAGGCCATCACCTTCACCGAACTCACCGGCGGACAGGGTCATTCGATCATGTCGGCCACCCCCGGACCGGATCTGGCCCGTCACGGCTACACCGAGACCGAATACTCGGCTCGGGGGGTGGCGCGACGTTTCGCGACCGTCGACGACACGGCCACAGGTATCGAAGAAGCGGGTACGGCCCCCTTCGTGACGCGAATCCTGGTGCGCCGCCCCGCCGCCGATTCCGCCTTCGACGGTCACGTCGTCGTCGAGTGGTTCAACGTGAGCAGCGGCAACGACTCGGCACCGGAGTACACCTACCTCGCACCGGAGATCATCCGTGCCGGCTCGGCGTGGGTCGGGGTGTCCGCGCAGTACACCGGGATCGCCGGCGGTCCCGATTCGGTGGATCTGGAGACCACCGGCACCGGCGCCGCGGGAGTCTCCCAGCAGGGCCTGGCCGCCAAGGATCCCGATCGCTACGGCGAACTCTCCCACCCCGGCGATGCCTACTGTTACGACATCTTCGGAACGGTGACCAAGGCGTTGCGCGACAACGGTTCCCTCGGCCATCCGCTGTCCGGACTGTCGGTACGACGCGTGATCGCCGCCGGGGAATCGCAATCCGCGATGGCACTCACCACCTACGTCAACCTGTTCACCCGCGTACACCACGCCATCGACGGCGCCCTGATCCACTCGCGGCCGGTGGGCGCACTCCCGGCCCACCCCGACTCGCCGGCAGTGGACATCTCGTCGGCGTATCACGGCGCGCCGGTGCCCATCTCCGCGGATTGCGGCATTCCGGTGTTCGTGGTGCAGACCGAGACCGACGTGCTCACCGACTTCGACTACGTCCGTGCCCGACAACCCGATTCGGAGGTGCTGCGCGTGTGGGAGGTGGCCGGTAGCTCCCATGCCGACATCGTCCAGATCTGCGAGTATGAACATCTGCTCGGCTGCCCCAATCCGGTGAACCGCGGGCAACAGGTCTTCGTGCTGCGTGCGGCCCTGCACCACCTGCGCGGCTGGATCGACGAGGGCGTCTCACCACCGACGGCCGAGCCGCTCGCGGTGCTCCTCGATCGCACACCGCCCCGCTACGCTCTCGACGAGGCCGGAAACGTCCGCGGCGGGGTGCGGACACCGTGCGTCGACGTGCCCACCGAGGTACTCAGTGGCGTGTTGACCGGCGACGCACCGCGGATCTGCATCCTGTTCGGCTCCACCACGGTGATGTCCGAAGATGCTCTACGGCAACGCTATACGGACCCCGACGACTATCTCCACCACTACGTCGCCGCCACCGATACCGCGATCGGGCGCGGCATGATCCTGCCCGCCGACCGCACCGCGGTGCTGGCCGACGCCCGGCCCGACCCGATCCCAACCGAAAGCGAGTAGGCCCATGAAGTTCACCCTGGAGGACATCTCGCAGGAGGAGATCCTTCGGCGCCACACCACCTTCGAACCACTGGTGGACTCCGTGCGCGACCTGATCGACGCGGTGATCCGCACCGAGGTGGACGACGAGGTGCTGCACGACGCGCGCGAGGTGATCGCGGAAGTGGTGGATCGGCTGCGCAGCAGGCAGATCGACGGACCGTACGGGGTCCGCCACACCAGCGACTACGTCGGGATGCCATGGGGCAACGCGGTGATCGGAATGCGCAACGCGATCGCGCCGCCGCTGCGCACCGTCAAGGCCGACGGCGAGGCGAGCGCGACATTCACCCTCGGGGCCGCCTACGAGGGCCCGACCGACCACGTACACGGCGGCGTCTGCGCGATGGTGCTCGATCACGTCCTCGGTGAGGCGGCCAGTCTCGATCACGTGCCGTGCTACACGGGCACCATCTCGGTGCGGTACCTGCGGCCCACCCCGCTCGGCGAGCTGCACGTCCGTGCCTCCATCGTCGAGCGCGACGGCCGCAAGAAGATCGTGCGCGGCACGATTTCGGACGCCGACGGGGCCACCGCGGAGGCCGAGGGCATCTTCATCGTGCCCAAGGAGTGGACCGGGCCGATGCCGCATGTCTTGCGCGAGGACAACTGAGCGCAAGCACCGAACCGTACGTACGGCGCCCGCTGGAGGTCGAGCGTGCCCACTTCCGCGTCGAGCGTGCCCACTTCCGCGTCGAGCGTGCCCGGTTCCGCGTCGAGCGTGCCCACTTCCGCGTCGAGCGTGCCCACATCTGGGGCAGCTCAGAGGCTGGGGGATGTGAAAGCACTCGGAGATGTCGTCGAGTCGGCGCCCAGAGGGAGCGGCCGGCGAGTGTGTGGGAGGCCCTGAGCTGCGAGCGCCCGACCGGTGACTACGTTGCCGAATTCCGGCCGGGTCACACGTGGTCGCGTTTGGTGGGGCCAACCGAACTCGACGAGCTCAAGCAGGGGTGGGCACGCTCGACAGGGATCTGGGCCCGCTCGACGGGATTCTGGGCACGCTCGACACGGAACCGGGCACGCTCGACAGGGATCTGGGCACGCTCGACGGGGATCTGGGCACGCTCGACGGGGATCTGGGCACGCTCGACGGGGATCTGGGCACGGCTCGATCCGGCAGTGGCAGGCGGTAGCGTGGACGCGTGACCGACGACGCGCACGACGCCACCCCGGTACCGTTCTCCGTGGACGAGGCCAGGCGGGTACGAGAGCTCTGGCAGTCGCTTGGTGTGCCGGGGATGATCGACGTCCACACCCACTTCATGCCGCGCTCGGTGATGGACAAGGTGTGGGCCTACTTCGATTCCGTCGGACCCCTCGTCGGCCGCGAATGGCCGATCACCTATCGGGCCGACGAGGATGTGCGCGTCGCCGGACTCCAGGCATTCGGGGTGCGCGCCTACTCGTCGATGATCTATCCGCACAAGCCCGACATGGCGGAATGGCTGAACGGGTGGGCCACCGATTTCGCGGCGCACCATCCCGACTGCCTGCACACGGCGACCTTCTATCCCGAGCCGGACGCACCGGCGTATGTGGCCCGCGCCATCGCGGGTGGAACGCGAATCTTCAAGTCGCACATCCAAGTCGGTGATTTCTCGCCGCTCGATCCGCTTCTCGACGGGGTGTGGTCTCAGATCGCCGACTCCCGGGTACCGGTAGTGATCCACTGCGGTTCCGGACCCGCGCCCGGCCGGTTCACCGGGCCGGAACCGATCACCGCTCTGCTGCAGCGCTTTCCGTCGCTCCCGCTGATCGTGGCGCACATGGGCATGCCTGAATACAGCGAGTTCCTCGATCTCGCCGAACAATTCGAGAACGTACGCCTCGACACCACGATGGCGTTCACCGACTTCAGCGAGGCCGGCATGCCGTTCCCCACAGACCGTCGCGGTCAGCTCGCCGACCTCGGCGCCAAGATCCTGTTCGGCAGCGACTTCCCGAACATCCCGTACCCCTACCACGACGCGATAGCCGCCCTGATCCGACTCGACCTCGGCGACGACTGGCTGCGAGGCGTGCTCCACCACAACGCGGCCGCGCTGTTCTCGGTCGGGGATTGAGCGCTCAGCCGCGCGCGGCGATCCTCGCCTGCACCTCCGGGCGACGCAGCGGTGGCACGGTCTTGGGCGGCTGACGACGCTCGGGAAGCTGGTCGAGCAGCACCCGGGTGGTGGCGGCCACCGCGGCGACCGCGGCCTCGAAGGCCTCGGCACTGGTCGCCGAGGGATGCCGGATGCCGCTCACCTTGCGGATGTACTGGCGCGCGGCCGCCTCGACCTCCTCTTCGGTGGCCGCGGGCTCGAGCCCGCGCAACTCGGTGATGTTTCGGCACATGGATGTACCCCTCTGGGTCGGACGAGCCGCACCGGCGGCGGCGGCGTGGGCACACCGCTCCCACCACGATCCGCGCGTATCCCGTGCGCGTCAATCAGCGGCAGCGGCCGCGCCACCGCACCGCCGACCACCACACCGTCGACCACCACACCGTCTCAGTTCGGCCGCCGCGGATCGGGTCAGGGGTCGGGTCCGTCGGACTCGTCGATCGTCTTGTTGGCCATGCCGTCGCCGCGGCATGCCACCCGGGCGTCAGGCCGCCACCTGCGCACTCGCGAAGTACTCAGTCGGCGATGTGAACGACGGCCTTACCCAGGACTCGGCCCTCGGCCAGGTCGGTCAGCGCGGTGGGCAGGTCGGCCAGGGGGTAGGTGACATTCACCGGTGGCCGCATCCCGGCAGCGATCATCTCGGTGAGTTCCTCGTGCAGCAGTGCGGGCACGTCGGGATGGGTGCGGACGTACTCGCCCCACGCGGCGCCGACGATCGAGATGTTGCGGAACAGCACCCGGTTGAGTTTGACCGTCGGGATACCACCCGCGGCGAATCCGATCACCACGTAGCGCCCGTCGGGTGCCACCTGCCGTAACGCCTCGTCGAAGACGTGTCCGCCGACCGGATCGATCATCACGTCGACCCCTTCGGGCGCGAATTCGCGCAGCCGATCGCCCCAATCGTCGCCGAGTTGGACGACGTGGTCGGCCCCGAGGTCGCGCAGCATCTGCTCGGCACCGGTGCGATGCACGATCGCGACCACCTGTGCGCCCATTGCCTTGGCCACCAGGATCGAGGCCACGCCCACGCCGCCGGCGGCGCCGAGTACGCCGACGATCTCGCCCGGACCGGTGTGCGCGCGCAGTTTGAGCGCGAAGAGTGCGGTCTGGAAGTTGATGCCCATCGCAGCGCCCTGATCGAACGTCAGTCCGTCGGGCAGCGGCAACAGTTGTTCGGGGGAGGCGGCCACCCGCTCTGCGAAACCGCCCACGATCGACGCGACGAGCACCTTGTCGCCGGGCTGCACCGACGAGAACTCGGGCGCGTCGCGCACCACCCCGGCCACCTCGGTGCCCGGGGTGAACGGTGTGGGAATGCGGAGCTGATACTTGCCCTGACTCATCAGCAGGTCGGGAAAGCAGATTCCGCACGACTTGATGTCGACGACCACCTGGCCGTCGGCGGGGACGGGATCGGGAACGTCGGACAGTTGCAGCGCCTGGGGACCGGTCTCTGCGGTGAGCACCTGAGCTTTCATGCGCACAACCCTACGCGGACCGAGCGATCGCACGGTTAGGATCAGGGGCATGTCCGCACCCTCGGCGCCCCGACCGCTCTCTGCTCCGTCTCATGCGCGGCAGAAGGTGGCCGACGAGACACCCGGCTTCATGCCTCTCGACGAGGCCCAAACGCTGTTCGAGATCGCCGGAGAGTATCTGTCCCAACCTGATTCGACGGGCATCGGCATCGAGATCGGCACCTACTGCGGCAAGTCGACCGTGTTCCTCGGCGCGGCGGCCGAGCCGCTGGGCGCCACCATCGTGACCGTCGACCATCACCGTGGTTCCGAAGAGCATCAGCCCGGCTGGGAGTATCACGACCCCGCACTGGTCGATCCGCACACCGGCACCCTCGACACCTCCGCGCGGTTCCGGCGCACCATGTTCGACGCCGGATTGGAGGGTACGGTGATCGGTGTGCTCGCACCGTCGACGGTGGCCGCGCGTGTGTGGGGTTCGCCCGCCGACTTCGTGTTCATCGACGGCGGACACAGCATGGCCGCCGCCCAGAACGACCTCGACGGCTGGGCTCCCTGGGTTCGTATCGGCGGCGCACTGATGATCCACGACGTGTTCCCCGACCCCGCCGACGGCGGCCGCCCGCCGTACGAAATCTATTGTCAGGCAACGAATACCGGGCAGTTCACCGAGGTGCGGGCGGAAGGTTCGCTGCGGGTGCTGCGACGCGACTCCGGCGTGCCCGGCGAACCGCTTCCCTCGGCCTGACGCCGCTGCGGCTTCCTCACACACCCGCACACTCGCGGGTGAGCAGACCGTGACCGATAGGTCACGTCACGAAAACTTCTCGCAACAGCAGTTGCCTAATGTCGGTTTCGCACGGGTCGCGCCACCGTCCGCCGCGGCCTCACAGCTCCCCCTCCACGAAAGCGCCGACACATGAGCTATGTCTACACCCGTAAACACCACATCACCGGATGGGATCCGGAGGACCGCGAGGCCTGGGACAGCGGTGGTGCACAGATCGCCAAACGCAACCTGACCTGGTCGATCATCTGTGAGCACATCGGCTTCTCGATCTGGTCGTTGTTCTCGGTGATGGTGCTGTTCATGTCGCCGGAATACGGCATCAGCCTGGGCCAGAAGTTCACCATCACCGCGACGGCGACCTTCGTCGGCGCCTGCCTGCGCATCCCTTACACCCAGGCCACCGCCAAGTTCGGCGGCCGCAACTGGGCCGTCTTCTCCGCGATCGTGCTGCTCATCCCGACCAGCCTGGTGATGATGTTGATGATGAATCCGGGGAAGTTCGGATTCGGCTGGTTCCTGTTCGTCGCGGCACTCACCGGCCTCGGCGGCGGCAACTTCGCGTCGTCGATGACCAACATCAACGCGTTCTATCCGCATCGGCTGAAGGGCTGGGCGCTGGGACTCAACGCCGGCGGCGGCAACATCGGCGTTCCGGTGATCCAGTTGATCGGTCTGCTGGTGATCTGGCTGGCCCCCGGCAGCCCGGAGATCGTGTGCGCGATCTACCTGGTGCTGCTGGCGCTCGCCGGGATCGGCGCGTCGTTCTACATGGACAACCTCGACCATCAGACCGCCAGTTACCGATCGATGGTCGACTGCCTGAAGTACCGCGACACCTGGTTGATCTCGCTGCTCTACATCGGCACCTTCGGCTCGTTCATCGGTTTCAGCTTCGCGTTCTCCCAGGTCCTGCAGATCAGTTTCAAGTCGTCCGGCTCGGCCACCCCCGCACTGGCCGCCGCGCAGATCGCCTGGATCGGCCCGTTGCTCGGATCGATCTCGCGTCCCTACGGCGGCAAGCTCGCCGATCGCTTCGGTGGCGGCCGGATCACCCTGATGTGCTTCGCCGGGATGATCGCGTCGTCGACGATCCTGGTGATCGCCGGCATGGTCGCCGACGGCCACCCGAACAACAAGATCGAGTCGCCGCAGCTCATCGCGTTCGTCGTCGGATTCATCCTGCTGTTCCTGATCTCCGGCATCGCCAACGGATCGGTCTACAAGATCATCCCCACCGTCTTCGAGCACAAGGCCCGCAACATGGCCGGCCTCACCGGAATGGGCAAGGTGATCTGGTCGCGCAAGATGTCGGGCGCCCTCATCGGTATCGCAGGTGCCGTCGGCGCGCTGGGCGGCGTGGGTATCAACTTGGTGCTGCGATCGAGCTACAAGGCGAATCAGTCTGCCACAGCGGCGTTCTGGGTGTTCCTCGGATTCTATGTGCTGGCCGCGGTGATCACCTGGTACTTCTACGCTCGCCGCGAGATCGTGCTGCACGACACCACCACCGACGTCGCCGTGCCCGCCGAGACCGCCGGGAGCGAGCCCGCGAGCACCGACAGCGGTGACTCCACTTCGGAGGCTCGCGTATGACCACCTCGACGACACCGCGCCCGACGACCGTGGTCATCGGCCACGGCATGGTCGGTCACCGATTCGTCCAGGAACTACGGGAACGCGACGCCGACAACAGGTTCCATGTGGTCGTGCTCAGCGAGGAACCGATCGCCGCCTATGATCGCGTGGGCCTGTCGAGCTACGTGGGATCGTGGGACCCCGCGACGATGGCCCTGGCCGGCAACGCCTACCCCGACGACGACCTCGTCGAGTTGCGGCTCGGCGAGTCGGCCGTCGCCATCGATCGTGAGGCACGGTGCGTCACCACCTCATCCGGTGACCGGATCGGTTACGACGCACTGGTTCTGGCGACGGGTTCCTACCCGTTCGTGCCGCCGGTGGAGGGCAAGGACAATCCGCGCAGCTTCGTCTACCGCACCCTGGCCGATCTCGACGCCATCCGGGCGGCGGCCGAGGCCGCCGGCCCCGGTGCGCCCGGCGTGGTGGTGGGTGGCGGACTGCTCGGCCTCGAGGCCGCCAACGCCTTGCGGCTGCTCGGCATGACACCGCACATCGTGGAGTTCGCGCCGCGGCTGATGCCGCTGCAGGTCGACGAGGGCGGCGGTGCCCTGCTGGCCTCGCTGGTCGGTGACCTCGGGCTGCACGTGCACACCGGGGTCTCGACCACTGCGATCGCCGACTCCGGCTCCGATTCCGGTCCGCTCGCGGTCACGCTGTCCGACGGCATCGTCCTCGACGCGGCACTGGTCGTGTTCTCCGCCGGGGTGCGCCCGCAGGACGCACTCGGTCGCGAGTGCGGTCTCGACATCGGCGAGCGCGGTGGAATCATCACCGATACCGGTTGTCGCACCAGTGATCCTGCGATCTGGGCGATCGGCGAGGTGGCCGCGGTCGAGGGGCGCTGCTACGGACTCGTGGCACCGGGCTACACGATGGCCGAGATCGCCGCCGACGGCGTCCTCGGCGTCGACGACACCCTGTTCCCCGGCGCCGACATGTCCACCAAACTCAAGTTGCTCGGCGTGGACGTCGCGAGTTTCGGCGACGCGATGGGTGTCACCGAGAACGCACTCGAGATCGTCTACTCCGACCCGGTGGCCGGCACCTACAAGAAGCTCGTGCTCTCCGACGACGCGTCGACGCTTCTCGGCGGCATCCTGGTGGGCGATGCGGACGCCTACGCGATGCTCAAACCGATGGTGGGACGTGAGATCCCGGGCGACCCGTCCGCGATGATCGCGCCCGCAGCCGGGGAGGGCGGTGGGATCGGTCTGTCCGCGCTCCCCGACGACGCCGAGATCTGTTCGTGCAACGCCGTTTCCAAGGGAACGATCTGCGGCGCGATCGCCGATGGCGCGTGCAGTGTCGCCGAGATCAAGAAGTGCACGTCGGCCGGCACCACGTGCGGCGGCTGTGTGCCCTCGATCACCCGGCTGCTCGCCGATTCCGGTGTGGAATTGTCCACGGCGCTGTGCGCGCACTTCACCCAGTCGCGCGCCGAACTGTTCTCCATCGTCGCGGCGACGGGTATCCGGACCTTCTCCGAACTGATCTCCCGGTTCGGCACCGGACAGGGCTGCGAGATATGCAAACCGACCGTGGCGTCGATCCTGGCATCCACCTCGAGCGACCACATCCTCGACGGCGAGCAGGCCGCACTGCAGGACACCAACGATCACTTCCTGGCCAACCTGCAACGCAACGGCACCTACTCGGTGGTGCCGCGGATGCCCGGCGGCGAGGTCACCGGGGACCAGCTGATCGTGATCGGTCAGATCGCCAAGGATTTCGGGCTCTACACCAAGGTCACCGGGGGCCAGCGCATCGACCTGTTCGGCGCCCGCGTCGAACAGCTTCCGCAGATCTGGCGTCGCCTCGTCGACGCCGGGATGGAGTCCGGCCACGCCTACGGCAAGAGCCTGCGCACCGTGAAGAGCTGCGTCGGATCGAGCTGGTGCCGCTACGGGGTGCAGGATTCGGTGGCGATGGCGGTGCGGCTCGAACATCGGTATCGCGGCCTGCGGTCGCCGCACAAACTCAAACTGGGCGTGTCGGGGTGCGCCCGGGAGTGCGCCGAGGCGCGCGGCAAGGACGTCGGCGTGATCGCGACCGAGCACGGCTGGAACCTGTATGTCGGCGGCAACGGAGGCCAAAGCCCCAAGCACGCCCAGCTGCTGGCGTCGGGCATCGACGACGACACACTGATCCGCTACATCGACCGGTATCTCATGTTCTATATCCGCACCGCGGACCGGCTGCAACGCACCGCACCGTGGCAGGAGAGCTTCACCGGAGGACTCGATCGGTTGCGAGAGATCGTGTGTGACGACATCCTGGGTATAGCGGGAGACCTCGAAGCCGCCGTCGCCCGACATGTCGACGGCTATCGCGACGAGTGGGCCGCCGTCCTCGACGATGAGGACAAGCTCCGGCGGTTCGTCTCCTTCGTCAACGCCCCGGATACACCCGACCCGACCATCGCGTTCGACGATTCGTCCGGCCGCAAGGTACCGGTGTTGCTCGGCTCGCCCACCTTCGGTTCCTCCGCTGCGCCCCAGGAGGCCACATCATGACCGCACTCGACGACGCACCCACAACCCAGCGCGGCGCGTGGGTGCGCGTGTGCAGACTCGACGACCTCACGGTGGGCCGCGGGGTGGCCGCTCTCGTCGGCCCCACCCAGGTCGCGGTGTTCCGGCTGTCGGCCGATGCGGCCGACCCACGGTTGCGCGCGGTGGACAACATCGACCCGTTCGGCCGCGCGGCAGTCATCTCGCGCGGCATCGTCGGCGACCGAAACGGTGTGCCGACGGTCGCCTCACCGCTGCTCAAGCAGGTGTTCTCGCTCGACAGCGGGGAATGCCTCGACGACGAGACGGTGGCGCTGAACACCTATCCGGTTCGGGTGGTCGACGGAGTCGTCGAGGTGTGCGCCAACCGATGACTCACTCCGCCTCCTCCACCGCGCCGACCGCGAATGTGGAGAAGACACTCACCGGATTCACCATCGGGGTGACCGCAGCCCGGCGCGCCGACGAGTTCGCGGCACTGTTGGAGCGCCGTGGCGCCGAGGTGCTGCACGCACCGGCGATCCGCATCATCCCCCTCGTCGACGACGACGAACTCGAACGTTCCACCGAGTCGGTACTCAAGGACCCGCCCGACATCTTTGTCGCGACCACCGGTATCGGTTTCCGCGGCTGGGTGGAGGCCGCCGACGGTTGGGGGCTCGCCGACCATCTCGTCGAGACGCTCGGCGGGGTGCGACTGCTCGCCCGCGGCCCCAAGGCCAAGGGCGCCATCCGTGCCGCGGGGCTGCGCGAGCAGTGGTCGCCGCCGAGCGAATCGTCGAGTGAGCTGATCCGCGAGTTGCTCGAGGAGGGCGTCGCGGGCCGCCGGGTGGCGGTGCAACTGCACGGCGCCACCACCGACTGGGAGCCGCTGCCCGATCTGTGCGAGGTGCTCCGCGAAGCCGGTGCCGAGGTGATCCCCGTGCCCGTCTACCGGTGGGTTCCGCCGCAGGACACCGAACCGATGAACCGCATGATCACCGCGGTGGTCGATCACGACCTCGACGCCATCACCTTCACCAGCGCACCGGCGGTGGCCTCGATGCTCGGGCAGGCCAACCACATGGGGGCACTCGAGTTGTTGCTGCATGCGATGCGCACCGCGGTGCCGGCCATGTGCGTGGGCAACGTGACGGCCGGCCCGCTGCACGCCCTGCAGGTGCCCACCCTGCAACCCACCCGCTTCCGATTGGGAGCACTGGTGCGGCTGATCGCCGAGGAGTTGCCCCGGCGCGCACTCACGCTGCGGGTGGCCGGCCACGACGTGGGTTTCCGCGCCGCCGGCGTGGTGGTCGACGGTGACCACCGCCCGGTCACCGGAGCGAGTATGGCCCTGCTGCGGGTGCTGACGCGCGTTCCCGGACAGGTGATCTCGCGCCAGTCCATGCTCGACGAACTGCCCGGCGGCGGCTCCGACACGCACGCGGTGGAGATGGCGGTCACGAGACTGCGCTCCGCCCTGGGGGATTCGAAGATGATCCAGACCGTGGTGAAACGCGGGTACCGCCTGGCGGTGGACCTCGAATACGACGAGAACGATATCGATGACAACTGACCCCGCATTCACCACCGGCCCTGCACGCATCGACGACCGGGAACCGGCTCGCCGGCAGCCGTTGCTGGTGGCGCACGGTACCCGCTCCGCGCACGGCGTTCGGACCGTCGGCCGCATCACCGACCAGCTCAGCGCGCTGATCGGCCCCACCCGCACCGCGTTTGTCGACGTGCTGGGGCCGAGCCCGAGCGAGGCCCTGGGCGCAGATACCGCCGCCTCGGTGGTGTTGCCGGCGTTCCTGGCCGCGGGCTATCACGTGCGCCGCGACATTCCCGAGCACATCGCCGGCAGTGGCCACCCGGACGTGACGGTGGCACGCAACCTCGGACCGGACCCCGTCCTCGCGGAGATCGTGATCGACCGGCTCCGTGCCGCGGGCTACCACGACGGCGACGGCGTGGTACTGGCTGCGGCCGGGTCGTCGGATCCGCATGCGCGTGCCGACGTTCAGGTCGCGGCGCAACTGGTGGCCGAGCGCCTCCACATCGAGGTTCCCGTCGGCTATATCGCGACCGGGCAACCGCACATCGCCGACGTGGTCCGGGCCACCCGCCGCCGGGGTCGGAGACTGTTCATCGCGTCATATCTCCTGGCTCCCGGCCTCTTTCACGACCGGCTGGCGGGTTGCGGCGCCGACGGTGTGGGCGCGCCGCTCGGTGCCGATCCCCGCATCGCCGCGCTCATCGCGATGCGGTATGTGCACGCGGTCACCGATGCCGTGCTGCGCTCGGCGGTGCCCGCGCAGCGTCCGACGGTGCCCGCGCGATGACCGACACCGTGAACACCCTGTGCGCCTACTGCGGAGTGGGCTGCGGCATGGTGCTCCACCTCGCCGACGATCCCGCCACCGGTCGGCGGCGGGTCACGAAAACCGTTGGCCGCAAGGATCATCCGACGAACTTCGGACGCCTGTGCACCAAGGGTTCGACCACCGTGGATCTGCTCGGCGCGTCGGGCCGGATGGAGAAGGCATCCCTGCGGCGCAGCCGTGACGAGCCACGGGAGTCCGTGGACGTGACGACGGCCATCGACTATGCCGCCGAACGGATGCGCGCGATCGCCGACGAGCACGGCCCCGACTCGGTGGCCCTGTACGTGTCGGGGCAGATGTCGCTGGAGTCGCAGTACCTGTCCACCAAACTCGCGAAGGGCTTTCTGCGCACCACCCACATCGAGTCGAACTCGCGGCTGTGCATGGCCAGCGCGGGCACCGGGTACAAGCAGAGTCTCGGCGCCGACGGGCCTCCTGGGTCGTACCAGGATTTCGACCACGCCGACCTGTTCGTGCTGATCGGATCGAACATGGCCGACTGCCACCCGATCCTGTTCCTGCGCATGATGGAACGCGTGAAGGCGGGGGCGACTCTGATCGTCGTCGATCCGCGGCGGACCGCGACCGCGGCCAAGGCCGACCTGTTTCTGCAGATCGCGCCCGGCACCGACCTCGCGCTGCTCAACGGCCTGCTGCATCTGCTCGTCGAATCCGGTTCGGTCGATGAGGATTTCATCGCCGATCACACCGAGGGCTGGGAACAGATGCCCGAGTTCCTGGCCGACTACCCACCCGCCGAGGTCAGCCGCATCACCGGCCTGCCCGAATCCGACATCCGGCGCACCGCCGAACTCATCGCCGGTGCCGACAACTGGATGAGCTGCTGGACGATGGGACTCAACCAGAGCACGCACGGCACCTGGCACACCAACGCGATCTGCAATCTGCACCTGGCCACCGGCGCGATCTGCCGGGTGGGCAGCGGACCGTTCTCGCTGACCGGACAGCCCAACGCGATGGGCGGACGCGAGATGGGATACATGGGTCCGGGTCTGCCCGGCCAACGCAGCGTGGCATCCGCCGACGACCGCGCGTTCGTGGAACAGAAATGGGGGCTGCCGGCGGACACCATCCGCACCGATGTGGGGCCCGGCACCATCGCCATGTTCGACGAGATGCGCAGCGGAGCGATCCGCGCCTGCTGGATCATCTGCACCAATCCCGTGGCGAGCGTGGCGAATCGGTCGACGGTGATCGAAGCGCTCGAGCGATGCGAGCTGGTGATCGTGCAGGACGTCTTCGCCGACAACGAGACGATGGCCTACGCCGACGTGAGCCTGCCGGCGGCAATGTGGACCGAATCCGACGGGGTGATGGTCAACTCCGAGCGCAACCTGACGCTGTTCGAGCGCGCGGTGGACCCGCCGGGGGACGCCCTGGCCGACTGGGAACTGCTCGCTCGGATCGGTTCTCGCATGGGGTATCCCGAGGCGTTCGACTACGGCTGCGCCGAGGACGTCTTCGCCGAGATCCGCGAATTCTGGAATCCGGCAACCGGATACGATCTGCGCGGCGCGAGCTACGAGCGGCTGCGCACCACACCGCTGCAGTGGCCGTGCCCACCGGACGACGACGCCGACCGGCACCCGGTGCGCTACCTCAACGACGGACGCAGCCAGCGCAAACTGATCGGTGCGGACGGCACCGAACCGGACTTCGTCTTCGCCACCGGAAGCGGGCGGGCGGTGTTCCATGCGCGACCGGCCCTGCCGCCCGACGAGCTCCCCGACGACGCATTCCCGTTCGTGCTCAACACCGGCCGGCTGGCCCATCAATGGCACACCATGACGAAGACCGCGCGCGTGGCCAAACTGATGAAGCTCAACCCGGATCCGTTCATCGAGATCCACCCAGACGATGCCGCGCACGCACAGATCTCCGCCGGCGACCGGGTGTGCGTCGCGTCGCGACGCGGCAGCGCGATCCTGCCCGCGGTGGTGACCGACCGTGTGCGCCCGGGCAACTGCTTCGCCCCGTTCCACTGGAGCGACATGTTCGGCGAGGATCTCGCCATCAACGCGGTGACCAACGACGCCGTCGACCCCACCTCCCTGCAACCGGAGTTCAAGGCGTGTGCGGTGTCGCTGACCCGTGTCGGCCCTGCCCCGGTGCCGAGTACACGGGCCGCGGAGTCACCGCCCGCATCGTCGCTCGCCGGTTCGTCGCTCGCCGCGACGCTCGGAGTGACGGAGTCGTTCGCACCGCCGGTCCTCGAGGCCGCCGAGCAGCGTTACCTCGCAGGTCTGCTCGCCGGATTGAACAGCGAGGTGTCCCTGCCGGGCACTCCCGTCCTTCCCACCGGCGCGCCGCTGCGCGCGGAGGTGGCACAGTGGGTCGCGGGCGTGCTGGCCGGCGCGTTCGCCCGGGTGGGCGACGACGGTGGCGCCGGCACGCCGGACGCCACGTCCGGTGCCGCGCAGACCGTCGAGATCCTGTGGGCATCACAGACCGGCACCGTGGAGGATTACGCACCCACCGTGGTGGAACGGTTACACGACAACGGGATCGACGCCCGCATCCGATCCCTCGACGACGCCGGGCCGGACGCGCTGCGATCGGCGGGCACCGCACTGGTGTTGACCTCGACCACCGGCGACGGAGATCCGCCCGACAATGCCGCGGAGCTCTGGGAGTCGCTCAGCGCCGACGATGCGCCCGCACTCGACGGATTGCAGTATGCGGTACTCGCGTTCGGCGACCCCTCCTACGACGAATTCTGCGGATTCGGACGCAAACTCGACGCACGGCTCGCCGAACTCGGCGCCACCCGGCTGCTCGACCGCGTTGACTGCGACACCGACTACACCGCTGCCGCAGCCGGATGGGTCACATCGGTCACGTCCACGCTGGCCGATGCCGGGGCGGCCGGCACCGCAGGCAACGGCACCGCAGACACCGGCACCCGCGATGCGCCCACCGAACCGGCCACCCGGGCATACGGCCGGTCGAACCCGTTGCCGAGCAGGCTGATCCGCAACGAGCGGCTCAACGGTCCGGGTTCGATCAAGGACGTCCGTCGCTTCGGCTTCGCCCTCCCGCCGGACACCCTCGGCTACGAGGTGGGCGACTCACTCGGCGTGTGGCCGCGCAACAGCCCACTGCTGGTCGACGCCTTCCTCGAGGCCACCGGCATCGACGGCGACACCGAGGCGGGACTCGGCGGTGACTCGATCTCGCTGCGCGAGGCCGCGCGGACGCGACTCGAGATCGCCAGGATCACCCCGTCGGTCCTCGAATTCGTCTGCGCCCGATCGGGGTCGGAGGATCTGAGTATGCTGCTGGCGCCGGACAACAAGCAGGCCCTCGACAAATGGCTGTGGGGTAGGCAGATCCCCGATCTGCTCACCGCCCACCCGATCCGGGCGAGCGTGGACGACTGGCTCTCGGTGCTCTCACCGCTCGCGCCGCGTCAGTACTCGATCTCGTCGAGCCCGCTGGAGAATCCGGACGAGGTGCAGCTCACGGTGTCGGCGGTCCGCTACAACGTGCACGGCATCCCGCGTCACGGCGTGTGCTCGACCTATCTGGCCGATCACGCTGCCGACGACGACATCGGGATCTGGGTGCAACGCGCCGCCCACTTCGCTCCGCCCGACGACCCGGACACACCGATGATCATGGTGGGCCCGGGCACCGGGATCGCGCCGTTCCGCGGCTTCCTGCAC
This sequence comes from Gordonia sp. NPDC003429, assembly GCF_053588575.1. Lineage (NCBI taxonomy): Bacteria > Bacillati > Actinomycetota > Actinomycetes > Mycobacteriales > Gordoniaceae > Gordonia > Gordonia sp. NPDC003429. Next base: position 128,557 of record NZ_JBSFQF010000009.1, on the reverse strand, counting down.
CATCGTCGCGCCCTGGGCCACCGCGGCCGCAACTGGTTGTTCTTCGGAGAACAGCACGCCGAGACCGACTTCTACTACCGCGACGAACTCGAGCAGATGCTCGCCGAGGGCACATTGACCCGCCTCGACGTCGCCTTCTCCCGCGACCAGCCGTCGAAGATCTACGTGCAGGACCGGATGATGGAGCACGGCGCGCAGATCTGGTCGTGGCTGCGCGACGGTGCGCACTTCTACGTGTGCGGTGACCGAAACCGGATGGCGCGCGATGTGGACGCCGCGCTCACCGGGATCGTCGCCGAACACGGCAAATTGTCGGGACCCAGCGCCGAGTCCTATGTCAAATCCCTGGCCGCCGACAAGCGTTACGTCCGTGACGTCTACTGACCGACCCTTCGATGAAAGGTGACCGACCCTCATGAGTGACACCAGCACCCCGCATTTTCTCCAGGGGCGTTTTCCGTTCAAGGGCGCCGGCTTCGACACCCTCACGGTGATCGACGACTCGCTTGCGATCTCCGTGCCCGACGGCTCCACACTCCAGGCGGTCTACTTCCGGGGCGGCAACAGCAGCGACGAGATGATCACCGTGGCCCTGATGCATGACGGAGAACCGGTGCGCTACTTCCCGATTCCGGCGCAGGGCGCCACCCACATCCCGCTGCGCCTGGTCGCGGACTTCCTGGAGGGTGCCGAACTCTCGCTCACCCTGGCCGCGCCCACATCGGCGTCGGGCACGGTGATCATCGACCTCGGCCTGGTTGAGTTCTGATGGCACCGCGATCGCTGGTGGTGGTGGGCAACGGCATGGCCGGTGCCCGCACCGTCGAGGAGATCCTGGCCCGCGGTGGCGGCGAACAGTTCTCGATCACGGTGTTCGGCGATGAACCGTACGGCAACTACAACCGCATCGCCCTGTCGCACGTCCTGGCGGGGTCGGATGTGCCCGACGACATCTATCTCAATCCGGTGGACTGGTACCGCGACAACGCCATCGACCTGCGCGCCGGCGTCCGGGTGGTGCGCATCGATCCCTACGCCAAGGTGGTGCTGGGCGACGACGGTGCGCGCGTGAGCTACGACAAGCTGATCATCGCCACCGGCAGTCGCGCGTTCTTCCCGCCGATCGAGGGACTCTGGGTGGACGACACCACCTTGCTGTCGGGGGTTTTCGGCTTCCGCAGCCTCGACGACACCACCTCGATCATCGCGCACGCCGACGGCGCCGAACGCGCCGTGGTGATCGGCGGCGGCCTGCTGGGCCTCGAGGCCGCGCACGGTCTGTCCGGGCGCGGGGTGTCGGCGGCGGTGGTCCATTCGGGCCCGATCCTGATGAACGCACAACTCGACGAGACCGGCGGCTCGGTGTTGCGCAAGGCGATCGAGCGGACCGGGGTGGACGTGGTCACCGGCAAACGCACCACCCGGGCGTTCGCCGACGACCACAACGCCCTCACCGGAATCGGATTCGCCGACGGCGACCGGATGGACTGCGACCTGCTGGTGCTGGCCACCGGAATCCGACCCAACGTCGGGCTCGCGCTCGGCGCGGGCCTCACCGTGGAACGGGCCATCGTGGTCGACGACCACATGCGCTCGATCGACGACGACGACATCTACGTCGTGGGCGAATGTGCGCAGCACCGCGGCCAGGTGTACGGCCTCGTCGCCCCGCTGTGGGAGCAGGCGACGGTGCTCGCCGACCACATCACCGCCACCGACCCGGCCGCCGCCTACCACGGGTCGCGGACCTCGACGAAACTGAAGGTGGCCGGCGTCGACGTGGCCCAGATGGGTGTCAAGGCACCCGAATTCGCCGACGACGAATTCGTGCAGTTCTACGAGCCGCGTCACGGCGTCTACAAGACCGTCGTGATCCGGGAGAACAAACTGGTGGGTGCCACGCTCGTCGGCGACCTCGGCAAGGTCTCATTCCTGATGCAGGCGTTCGATCAGGGCACCGAACTGCCCGACGAGCGGATCTCGCTGATGTTCGACATCGGCACCCCCGATGCGGCGACCGGTGTGGCCGAACTGTCCGACGACGCGCAGGTGTGCAACTGCAACGGCGTCGACAAGAAGACCATCGTCGACTGCGTCGCCGGCGGCACCACGTCGGTGGCCGGGGTGATGGCCGCCACGCGGGCAGGCAAGGGATGCGGCTCCTGCAAGGGTCTGGTGGCGCAGGTCGTCGAGTGGGCCGCCGGCGACGCGGTCACCGTCGATCCGTCGGCGAACTGGTACGTCCCGGCCATCCCGTACGAGAAACCCGAACTGATGCGCCTGATCCGGGAACTGAAGCTGTACTCGGTGCGCTCGGTGTTCGCCGCGCTCGCCCCGGACGGCAAGGAGGACGCGAACTCCAAGATGGGCCTCTCGTCGCTGTTGGAGATGATGTGGGGATCGGATTTCATCGACGAACGCGCGAGCCGGTTCATCAACGATCGGGTGCACGCCAACATCCAGCGTGACGGCACGTTCTCGGTGGTGCCGCAGATGAAGGGCGGGGTGACCTCCGTCGAGCAATTGCGCGCCATCGCCGATGTGGCGGAGAAGTACTCGGTGCCGCTGATCAAGCTGACCGGTGGCCAGCGGATCGACCTGCTCGGTATCCGCAAAGAGGATCTACCCGATGTGTGGGCCGACCTCGACATGCCGTCGGGTTACGCCTACGGCAAAAGCTTCCGCACCGTGAAAACCTGTGTGGGCAGCGACTTCTGCCGATTCGGTGTGGGCGATTCGACGGCGCTGGGCATCGCGCTGGAGGAGCGGTTCCAGGGTATCGCCGGACCGGCCAAGATGAAGCTCGCCGTCACCGGCTGCCCACGCAACTGCGCCGAGGCCCTGTGCAAGGACCTGGGCGTGGTGGCCATCGACGGCGGCAAATGGGAAATCTATGTCGGCGGCGCGGCCGGTGCGCACATCCGCAAGGGCGATCTGCTGGCGACGGTGGACTCCCCCGCCGAGGTGATGACGCTGGCCGGACGCTTCCTGCAGTACTACCGGGAAAATGCGAAGTGGTTGGAACGCACCTACGCGTGGGTGCCGCGCCAGGGTATCGAGAAGATCCGGGCGGTGGTGGTCGATGACGCGGAAGGCCTTGGCGCCGAACTGGATGCGAACATGCAGAAGTCGGTGGACGCCTACCGCGATCCCTGGCAGGACGGCAAGGAGCCGGTGACGCCGGGACAGTTCCGCTCGGCGCTGCCGCTGCTGCCCCTGCCGCAGGTGCCGGTCCGATGAGCGCTCCGGGAGTGGCCGAGTTCGTGGTGGGCAACGTGTCCGACATCCCGTGCGGCGAGGGGCGGACCTTTGCGGTCAACGGCACCCAGATCGCGGTGTTCCGCCTGCCCGACGGGTCGCTGCGGGCGCTCGACGCGGTGTGTCCGCACCGCGGCGGCCCCCTCGCCGATGCCCTCATCGACGACGGGGTGGCGGTGTGTCCGCTGCACAACTACACCTACGACCTGACGACCGGTGCCGAAAAGGCGTACGGCGGAGTCGGTGTCCGCGCCTACCCGGTGCGTGCGGACGAGTCCGGCGCCATCACCGTCGAGTTTCCCGACACCCCCTGACGTGTGGGCGCCCGTGCGGGTGCTCACCCGTCGGGCCCTTTATCCGTCGGCGAGCGCCCGCACCCTGCCCAGCACGTCGGGATAGCGTTTGAGGTGCGCACCTCCGTTGAGGTCGATCGCGGCGCCCGTCATCCAGCCTGCCGCCGGGGAGGCCAGGAAGGCGACCGTCGCGGCGATGTCCTCGGGGGTGCCGCGCCCCAGGGGTGTGTTGTCCAGGTACTCCTCGGTGAGCCCGGGTACGTAGGCGATTCCCGCGGTCAGCGGCGTGTCCACCAGCCCGGGAGACACCGCGTTGACCCGGATGCCGCGGTCGGCCAGTTCGAGCGCGGCCACCTCCACCAGCATCAGCACACCCGCCTTCGCCGCGCAGTACGACCCCATTCCGGCGCCCGGCTGCCGACCGTTGAGCGATGCGATGCACACGATCGACCCGCCGTCGGCGATGCGACGGCCCGCGTACTTGAGCACCAGGAAGGTGCCGGTGAGGCAGACGTCGACGGTGGTGCGCCAGTGGTCGAGTTCGAGGTCGACCAGCGCGCCGGGCATCGACAGTCCGGCACAGTTGACCACGATGTCGGGTGTGCCGACGGCGTCGAATCCGGCCGACACCGACGTCTCGTCGGTCACGTCCATGGTGAGTGCGTCGGCGCCGGAACCGAGTTCTGCGGCGACGTCGTCGGCAGCAGTGCCGTTGATGTCGGCGACGGTGACAGTGTCACCGCGCGCGTGCAGCATGCGCACCGTGGCCAGGCCGATTCCCGACGCTCCACCGATCACCAGTGCCCGGCTCACGCCGGACTCCCTTGATCCACGGAATGGTTTTCGCGTGCGAGATGTCTTGTCAGGAAACCGATCTGGTGATCGACCACGCGGCCGAAGGTTTCCTCGTCGATCTCCTCGAAGACCCCGAAGTGGTCGCACGGATAGTGACGCACCTCGGCGCGCGCCTTGAATGCCGCCTTTGCCGCGGCGTGGGGTGGGGCGCCGCGATCGAGGTCGGCGATCTGTACGAGCACCGGGCCGGTGATCTTGCCGGCATGGCGGTCGGCGCGGTAGGAGCCGAGTTCGGTGGCGATCGAGGCGTCCACCTCGTTGCGCCACGACGGGCCGGAGATGGCGAGGTAGCTCTCGTAATAGCCCTCGCTGGTCAGCGCCGCCCGCGTCCCGGGCCGCCCGACCACGGGGATCATGGTCGGGGAGCCGCCGAGTCTGGTGGCGATGGTGCTCGCTGCGCCCGACATCGCCGAGCGCAGCATCGACACCGCGCCCACCTGCGGATAGTGGTGTCGCCCCGCGGCCAGGCCGCTGACCAGCGGCACCACCGAGATCACCGCCGCGACGTCGTCGCGTTCGGCGCCGAGAGCCAGGACGTGACCGCCCGACTGGGATAGTCCCCACAGCACGACGCGATCGGCATCCACGCCGGGTTGGCCTTTGGCCGCATTCACCGCGGCGTGGAAGTCCGCGATCTGGCCCGACATCGAAACCCGTTGTCGCACCGCCCCGCCGGAGAGCCCGAATCCCCGGAAATCGAAGGCGAACACGGCCAGGCCGGCCGCCGCGAGGCGGGCCGCGAACGGTTCCAGACCCGAGTCCTTGGTGCCGCAGAACCCGTGGGCCATCACCACCACCGGCACCCCGGCCGATGTGGCGAACGGCGATGCGTCGGCCAGGCCCTCGGGGGGCGTGAAGAACCAGGCGTCGCAATCGGTTCCGTCGACCTCGAAGGTGACGCTGCGTCGCCGCGCCGAGCCGATCTCGCTGACGGTCATCGTGCCTCCTGCAACTCGGTGGTCTCCTCGACGGTCCGGTCGGTGACCCCGGCCCACCGCTGCGGCCCGAGGACGGCGGCGCGGCTGCGCCCGGCGGGAATCTCCCTGGTACGCATGTCGTGTTCGTAGAGGTGGAAATCGACCTGCTGGGTGTTGCGCGGCCGGTCGAGCAGAAAGCCGGTGTAGAACTCCTGGTCGGCGACGATCGCCTGTCGCATCTCGTCGACCGGGGGCAGCCGGTACTGACCTCGCGCCCACGCCCCGATCAGCCTCGACTGCGCCTCGACGAACGGGAACAGCGTCGGCGTCGGCTGGGCGAACCCGACGAACACCAGATCGTCGATGCCCGGATAGAACATGCGCTTGTACAGGTCGATCCGGTTGTCGGGCGCGCTGATGAAGTCCTCGTCGAAGAACGGGAAGGTGATGTTGTAGCCGGTCGCGTACAGGATGACGTCGAAGTCGGCGGCCGATCCGTCGTCGAAATGCACGGTGGCACCATCGAGCCGGCTGATGTTCGGTTTGGCGGTGAGGTCACCGGAGCCGAGGCGGAAGGGCAGCTCGACCGACTGCGTGGGATAGGACTCGAAGAACTTGTGGTTGGGGGTGGGCAGCCCGAAGTTCTCCGGGCGGCCCGCGGAGATCGGCTGGAAGGTCTGCATGAACTTGCGCTGCCAGGAGTACGGGATGTGCGGACTGAGTTTGAAGTACTTGTCCGACGGTTGCCCGGCAACGTATTTCGGTACGATCCACGCTCCCGAGCGGGTCGAGATCACCACGGTGTTGCCCAGCGTCCGCGACGACAGTTCGACCGCGATGTCGGCGGCGCTGTTGCCGATTCCGACGATGAGTATGCGTTTGCCGGTGAGGTCGAGCGGCGCGTGCGGGTCGATGTAGTGATGCGAGTGGATCGTTTCGCCGGTGAATTCGCCGGGGAAGCGCGCGAACCGCGGATCCCAGTGATGCCCGTTGCCGACGACGAGCAGGTCGAAACGGCGGGTCTCGCCGCGCTGTGTCTCGAGTTCCCAGCCCCCGTCGTCGAGACGTCGCGCGTGGGTCACCGCGTTCTCGAACTCGATGTGCCGGTTCAGGTCGAAGGCCTCGGCGTAGTCGTCGAGATACTTCTTGATCAGCGTGTGGTGCGGAAAATCCGGGTAGTCGTCGGGCATCGGGAAATCTCGGAACGACAGCTGATGCCGCGAGGTGTCGATGTGCAACGACCGGTAGGCGCTGCTGAGGCCGTTGGGATTGTCGAACGCCCAGTTGCCGCCGACGCGGTCGGACATCTCGAAACAGGTGAAGTCGACGCCGTTGTCGGTGAGCATCTTGCTGGTGGTCAGGCCGCTGATACCGGCACCGATCACGGCGGTGCGGGGTGGACGAGAACCCATGATGACCTTCCGGGAAGTGAACAGATTCTGGGATCTGTCTACTCCGCTCCGGCGTCGGGAGTGAACACTTTTGAGAATTTGTCTACCGGAGTTGTTAGAGTCGCCCCCATCACACCCGCGACGTCCTCGGAGGTATGCATGGCACCGGTGCTCACCGTGATCGGCGTCGGCGGCATGGGCGAGTGCATCGCACGACGGCTCGGCTCCGGGCGGCCGCTGCTGATCGCCGATCACGACGCCGACCGCGTCGATCGGCTCTCGGCAACCCTGCGCCGGCAGGGTTACGACGTCACCGCGCGCGTCGTCGACGTGTCCGACCGCGATCAGGTGGATGCGCTGGCCGCGGCGGCGGCGCACCTCGGCGAGGTGACCTCGGTGGTCCATACCGCCGGGGTGTCGCCCGCACTCGCTGCACCCGAACGCATCATCGCCGTCGACCTCGTGGGCACCGCCCATGTGCTCGACGCGTTCGGCGAGGTGATCGCCCCCGGCGGCGCCGGCGTGGTCATCGCCAGTGTTGCCGGGCACATCTTCGCCGATGCGGTGAGCCCGGAGCAGGCCACCGCGCTCGCCTCATTACCCGCCGCCGACCTGCCCGATCTGCCGCTGTTCACCTTCGACTCGATGCCCGACGATCTGGCCAGTGCGATGGCATACGGATACTGCAAGCGCGGCAACCACTTCCGCGTGCAGGCCGCGGCACCGGCATGGGGCGACCGCGGCGCCCGGATCAACTCGGTGAGCCCGGGTGTCACCGCCACCGAGATGGGCTGGACGGAGTTCGAGGCCGACTTCGTCCACGACAGCTACGAGGCGATGATCGCCCAGTCGGCCGCCGGCCGATTCGCGACGGCCGAGGATGTGGCCGCGGCGGTGGAGTTCCTTCTGGACCCGGGACGGTCGGGATTCATCACCGGCACCGATCTGCTCGTCGACGGCGGCGTGGTCGCGGGCGTGCGGCACGGCCGCATTCAGCTGGTCCCCGAATCGTGATGACCAGTGCCGCCGACTCGGTCAGCGTGAGCGATCGTCTGCTCGATGCCACCGCGAAACTGCTGGCCGACAAGGGTATCCGGACCACCACGATGCAGCAGGTGGCCGAAGTCGCCGGAGTATCGCGGGCGTGGTTGTACCGGCACTTCCCGGACAAGGCGGCGATGGTCGGCGCGACCATCGTCCGTTTGACCGAATCGTTCTGGACCGACGCACACACCGAACTGGGTGCGATCGACGGTTTCGCCGAGCAGCTGGTGGCCGGTGTGCGCATCGGTCGCGGCGCCTACGACGACCCCGGCGCGTTGCTGCTCCGGCTGCGCACCGCCGAACCCGAGGAGTTCGCCGCGTGCGCGGGGGTGGGGTTGGCGGGGTTGGTGCCCGACCTGGCCGCGTTTTGGCGTCCTTACGTCGAGACGGCGATCGCATCCGGCGAGATCCATCGTGCGCACGACCCGGAGGCGACCGCCGAATGGGTTGCGCGGGTGTTGATCAGCTTGGGCACCGTGGGTGGGCGGACCGTCGATCCGGACGACCCGGCGTCGCTGCGACGCCAGATCGACCACTACGTGATGCCCGCGCTGCGCGCGGCACCTCGTTGAATCGTTGAGCAGGTGAGGCGCCGCTATCCGGCGGGTACCGGAGCGATCCCCAGCTTGCCCGCCAGCTTCGCGAGGTAGGCGGTGGCCCGCTCGACGCTGTCGTCGGGCAAGCCGTAGAGGACCGTGGTGACGCCCAGATCCCGGAACTGCTCCAGTCTTTCGGGGATCGGCTTGAAGTCGAGGACCACGATCTGCGGACGCCCGGAGCGTCCGGCCTCGGTCCAGATCCGGTTGAGCAGACCCACCGAACCCGCGATGTCCTCCTCGCCGGGCGTGGTGATCCACCCGTCCGCGCTGCGCGCGATCCACCGGAAGTTCTTCTCCGTGCCCGCCGCGCCCACGAGCACCGGGATGTGTCCCTGCGGCGGCTTGGGCCACGCCCAACTGGAGCCGAAATCGACGAATTCCCCGTGATATTCGGCCTCGTCCTCGGTCCACAGGGTGTTGATCGCCTCGAGGTATTCACGCAGCATGGTGCGTCGTCGTTTCGGTGGCACCCCGTGGTCGCCGAGTTCGTCGAGATTCCATCCGAAGCCCACCCCGAGGGTGAGTCGTCCGTCGGAGATGTGATCGACGGTGGCGAGCGTCTTGGCGAGGGTGATCGGATCGGACTGCACCGGCAGCGCCACCGCGGTGGCCAGCCGGATCCGGTCGGTGACGGCCGCGGCGGCGGCCAGCGACGTCCACGGATCGAGGGTGCGCATGTAGCGGTCGTCGGGCAGGGACGAATCGCCGGTCATCGGGTGCGCGGCGTCGCGCCGGGTGGGGATGTGGCCATGTTCGGGCACGAAGTAGGAGGCGAAGCCGGCCTCTTCGATCAGCGGCGCGAGCACGTGCGGTTTGAGCCCACGATCGCTGGTGAACTGCACGATTCCGAACTCCATGACTCTCCTCCGGGGTGTGACGTGACCCACGTATCACCATAGACACTCGCCTGGACACTTGTCCATCGAGTGCGGGAGGTGAGTGCTCAGTTCGCCGGGCAGGGGTTGCGGTAGGGCACTCCCTGCGCGAATTCCCGCCACGTGGCGGCGTCGAGTCCGTCGCCGGCCCGGCACACCCGGTCGGCCGCGGCGGTCGGGTCGATGGACCACCACCGCAGGTCCGTGCTGCCGCCGGCGTAGATGGTGTCGTTCCGGTCGATCGACGCGTTCCGCACGAAATCCGATGCAGCGGTGAGCGATTCATCCGCCGCATGCGGCCGGGGATGGCCCGGGTCGGAGTTGTCCCAGAGTTGTATGGTGCGACTGCCGCCCACCACCAGCGTGCGTCCGTCCGCGGAGACCGACAGCGACGACACCCGTCCGCCGACCGGCACCGCGAGCGCCTGCGCGGCGTCGGTGTCGGTGGTTGCGGGGTCGGGGGTTGCGGTGTCGGTTGTTGCGGGGTCGGGGGTTGCGGTGTCGATCACCCACATCCGCTCATTGTCGGCACCGGCATACAGGTAGTGGCCGTCGGCGCTGAACGCCACGGTGTTCACCGCACCGTCGTGGACGTCCACCTGCGCAATCCGGCGCGGGGCCGCCGGATCGGTGAGATCCCAGCGGCTGATCCGGTGCGCGGCGTCGGCCACCGCGATGCTCTGCCCGTCCGGGGCGAACTGCACGTCCTCCACGAAACCGGTGGCGGCGTCGAACGGTGCGCCGATCTGTCGGGGACGTCGCGGATCGGCGACGTCCCACACCCGCAACCCGTTGTCGGTGTCGCCGGTCACCAACAGGTCGCGGGTGGGGTCGAAGGCCAGCGGAAAAACGTGCCGGGTGCCGAGCCGCAGCGTGGCGGTGCGCACCGGGGAACGCCGGTCGGTGATGTCGTAGAGCTCCACCTCACCACCGCCGGTGAAGGCCGTGGCCAGCACGGTGCCGGTGCGATTGAACGCGGCCACGTAACCGCCGCTGGCCCGAGGTTGTGAACGCATCGACGACAGGCGCGTCGGGGTGGCGGTGCGCAGATCCCACAGATTCACCACCTGGTCGGCGCCGCTGGTCGCCAACGTCGTGCCGTCGCGCGACACCACCGTCTGGGTGATGGGCAACTGGTGGGCGGGCAGCGGCGAGGCCGGTAGATCCCATGCCTGCACCGCGCCTTCACCGCCCGCGGTGAGCACCGTGTTCGGGCCGAGCGGCCGAGCGGTGAAGAAGGCGCCGCCGACCGTGCGCATCGGCTCGCCGATCTCGGTGAGCACACCCGGAGTGGCTGTCGAGTCGTCGACATTCCACTTCTTGGCCAGCCCGTCGAGTCCGGCGGTGATCAGCGCGCGGCCCTGATCGGAGAAACCCACCGACCAGATCGCGGCGCCGTGCGCGTGGACGCGCCGCACCTGCCGGGGGCGGGTCGGGTCGGAGATGTCCCACACCGCCACCGTGCCGTCGTCGCGGCCCGCGGCGAGCAACCTGCCGTCGGGTGAGACGGCCACCGAGTGCCAGCCGCTGTCGACGCCGTCGCCAATGCGGGCGAGTTGCTGCGGCGCCGATGGGGTGGCGATGTCGCTGAGGGTCAGCGTGCCGTCGTCGGACCCGGCCACCAACACCGGTGCCGTGGGGCTGATGGCCACCGTGCGGACCGCACCCTCGTGTCCGCCGATCATCCCGACCGCGCGATACGGTCCCGGTCCGGTGGTGTCCCACAGCGTGACGACACCGTTGTCGTGCGTGGACGCCAGCAACGTGCCGGCCGAGTTGTAGCGCAGGATGTACGAGGTACCCGTCCCGTAGGGCGAGGCCATGGTGGCGATCCTCACCGGATGTGCACGGTCGTGCACATCCCATACCGTCACGTGCCCCGTGCCGTCGGCCGAGGCCAACCGTGATCCGGACGGATCGAAATCGACGGAGGTCACGAAGCCGTCGTAGCCACCGAGCACGGGGGCGGCCGCGGTGATCCGGCGCGGGTCATGGGCATCCCACAACCGCACCGTGCGGTCGTAGCTGGCCGTGGCCAGCAGACCCGACGACGTGGCCGCGATGTCGTAGATCGCGCCGGAGTGCGCCTGCCGCGCGGCCGCGGGCAACGGCAGCTGCTGGGTCTGCAGCACCCGCATCGCGGCCAGCGGGTCGTCGGGGCGGATGCGCCAGGCACCCACCGCCAGGCCGGCGGCCACCCCCGGGTCACTCTGCTCGAGCCGGCCGATGGTGGACAGCAGCGCGGAGAAACGGGCGTTGTCACCCTCGCGGGCCAACGCGATGTTGGAGATGATCGCGACGGTGGCGGCGACCAACGCCACCACCAGCAGCAGCACCACCGCGGCGATACCCTTGCGGCGGCGGCGCCGCTGAGACTCGATCTGGCGGTCGGCCGCGTCGAGGAACTCCTGCGCGCTGGCCGGCAGCATCGCGTCCTCGGCGACCTGTGCCGCCCACATCCAGCGCCGCAGGTTGTAGAGCATCGACGGATCGCGGCCGCTGAGCTGCCACTCCCGGGCATCGGAGGCGACGCGCTCGAGGATCGGCGCCAGATCGCGGTGACGCTCGATCAGCTCGCCCAGTCGCGGCCACGCGGTGAGCACGATGTCGTGGATGATCTGGACCTGCTCGCCGGCAATGGTGACCAGCCGGGAGCCCGCCAGCGCTTCGATCACCGCGAGAGTGGTGTCCCGGTCCTTTCCGGCGTCGGCGAGTTCGTCGAGGGTGCGTGGCATCCGCGTGACACTCCGGTCGGAGACGTGCACCAGCGCGAGCAGGAGTCGTTCGGCCACCACCTGCTGGTTGTCGTCGAGGGTGTCCCAGGTTTTTTCGGCGGTCGCCGCGATCGCCGACGCCACGCCGCCCGCGGCGTGATAGCCCGCGACGGTGAGCATGCCGCCGCCGCGCTGCGCCCACATCACCGACAACACGTGCGCCACCAGCGGGAGCTGACCGGCGCGGTCGTCGGTGGAACCGCGCAGCGGCGTCATCGACCTCAGGTCGGACAAGATGGTGGCGGCCAGTCCCCGGTCGACGCGGATACCCGACCGCCGTGCCGGTGCCGCGATCACATCCTCGAGTTCGCGGTCGGTCATCGCCGGCACGATGAGCGAGTGCCGCTGCCACGCCGACGCGAGCGGTTCGAGGCCCGAACTGATCTCGTACATGTCGGCGCGGATACCCGCGACGACCACGTGACCCCGTACCGCTGCGAGCGCACCGAGCCGCTCGGCGAGGCGCGCGACCTCGGCGCTGTGCCGCGGGTATCCCACCAGCACTTGTTCGAGCTGATCCACGACGTGCACGGTCAGCCCGGGCGAGGCGCCCGCGTCCGTAACCGCGTCGGTCTCGGTTTCGGTGTGAACGTCGGAATCGGTATCGGCGTCGGCAAGTGTGGTCCCCGTCGTGGCCGTCGGGTCGGACTCGCCGGCGAGATCGGTGGCGAGCAGGGTGTGCACGGTCCAGGGGGCGTCGGCAGCGGCCGACAGGCGGGCGATGCCGGCTCGCAGCAGTGAGGATTTGCCGGCTCCGGAGACACCGGTGACCACGACGATCGCGGGCGCGGTCTCGCGGTGTGCCGACGCGGAGACGATCAGCCGCCGCAGATCGTCGAGTACGGCGTCGCGACCGAAGTAGACGTCGCGGTCGGCGGCGGTCAGCGCGGCCAGTCCGCGGTAGGGCGAGCGGACGCCGGGGACGCGGGTATCGCCGCGCGGGGGACTCGACTCCGCCCCGCGGCCCGCTGTTGCGCCGCCGGCGCGGCCCAGCTCCCACCATTCGCGCCACCGCGTCAACGGCGGCACGTCGACCTCGCCCCGAGCGCGCGATTGCAGGATCAGCCAGGCGAGGGCGGGTTCGAGCGTTTCGAACCGGGCAGGCAGGTGCCGGCCCCGGCGCCAGTCGCTGAGCCGCTGCACCGTGATCTCGGCGCGACCGCCGCTCACCCGGCGCGACCCGCCGGCCACCGCCGCCAAGGTGGGTGAGCCCGCCGAGGCGAACAGTTGTCGCAGCTGTGCCCCGAACCGGGTTGCCGGATCGCTCGTCGAGTCGGGCTCGTCCACGATATTCACGTTCTTCACCGCTCTGGACGCCCCCGTGTACTTCGCCGTCGCGATCGGACCTCTCGTGAGGGTCGCGACCGGACCTCACGCAGAGAATGTACGAACGGCGTGTCGCCTGCGCAACGCGGGTACGGGGTCGGGATGCGACCAATTGTCCGGTCCGGAAAACACCTTGCGGTACTTGATCAGGTCAAATGACCGAAATTCCGGTGCGGCCCGGACACACCCCACTGCGACCGGTTTCACTGAGAGGGCGACGAGGGAGACACGTCGACGAGGTGGGAACAAGCCATCGATCCCCCCTGATGGCCACCGTTCCCATGTCGGGGGGCGCGTTCTCGCTGCCGATCCCCCCCATTACGGCAGCGAGAACGCGCTGACACAACCGGGGCACCAACCACCTGGGCGCACCAGCCACCTGGGCACACCGCCACCGCGAACAGCGCGGACGTGCTCACACATCGCGGAAGATCCCGTTGCCGGGGCTGGTGCGGGTCACCGCGTCCACCGCGAGCACCACCGCCGCCGACGTCCAGCAACTCTTCTCCACCGGCCACCGCTTGCCGTCGGCGTACACGAGCCCGGTCCAGTAGGAGCCGTCGGGGTCGCGCAGATGCTGGATCGAGGCGATCAGTTCCACCGCGGCTGCGGTGTCGCCGAGGGTGTCGAGGGCGAGCGCGAGTTCGCACGTCTCCGCCCCGGTGACCCACGGACGATGATCGACGCAGCGCACGCCGCGGCCTTCGACGACGAATTGCGCCCAGCGCCGCGCGATCAACTCCTGGCCAGCCCGGCCGCGCACCGCGCCGCCGAGCACCGGGTAGTACCAGTCCATCGAGTGCTCCGACGGTCTCTCGAACACCGACGGCCGCGCCGCGAAAGCCTCCGCGAGCGCCGACTGCGCGCGGATCCACCCGTCGTCGGGTTGTCCCACCTCGGCGGCGATGCGGTTGGCGCAGTCCAGCGCCTGGTAGATGCTCGAATTTCCGGTGATCAGCGCCTCGGAGAACATCGCACCGGTGTGGTGGTCGCCGCCCCACCGGAACGCGCCGTCGGAACGCTGGAAGCGGGTCACCAGCTCGATCGCCGACCACACCACCGGCCACATCCGGTCGAGAAACGCCTGGTCACGGGTGATCAGGTAGTGATGCCACACTCCGACGGCCACGTAGGCACAGAAGTTGGCGTCCACCCCGTCGTCGGTGACCTGCCCGCACACCGTCCGGATGGGCCACGACCCGTCGGACCGTTGATGCCTGCGCGACCACTCGTAGGCGCGTTCGGCCTCGTCGACGAAGCCGGTGACCGACAGCGCCATCGCCGATTCGATGTGGTCCCACGGGTCGGTCTGTCCGCCCGGAAACCACGGCAGCGCCCCGGAATCCTCCTGCATGGCAGCGATCGCCGCGCCGGTGGCATGCATCTGTGCACCGGTGACCACTCCGTCGATCGAGAGCGCCCCGATGTCGGGAGCGGTGGTCATACCCCGCGGGTGTCCTCGGGTGTGCCCGAATCGGGTTTGCGCAGGTAGAGCGCCACCGACTTACCGATGACCGGGTTGAGTAGTCGTTCGCCGCACCGGGTCAGCGCGGGTGCCGACATCATGTCCCACACCAGCAGCCGGTGGTAGGCGCGCACCAGCGGGTTCTGATCGTTGTCCACACCGACGGCGCACTTGAGCCACCAGTAGGGGGCGTGCAGGGCGTGGGCATGGTCGGTACCGGTCACCTCGAGTCCCGCGGCGGTGAGCTTCGCGCCGAGTTCGGAGGCCTTGTAGATCCGGACGTGGCCACCCTCGACCTCGTGGTAGGCGTCCGACAACGCCCAGCACACCTTCTCCGGCCAATAGCGGGGCACGGTCACCGCAGCCACGCCGCCCGGCCGCAGCACCCGCACCATCTCGGTGATCGCGGCCTCGTCGGACGGGATGTGTTCGAGGATCTCCGACATCAGCACCACGTCGAAGGTGCTGTCGGCATACGGGAGTCGCAGTGCGTCGCCGACCTCGGCGCGTGCCTTGGCCTCGGCGGGCACCTCACCCTCGGCCATCATCGCGTCGAACATCTCGCCGACGTCGGCCATGTCCTGTTCGGACTGGTCGAAGGCGATGACGTCGGCCCCGCGCCGGAACATCTCGAACGAGTGCCTGCCCTGCCCGGCCCCGATATCGATCGCCTTGGTGTGCGACCCCACGCCCAGCCGGTCGAAATCCACTGTCAGCACTCGCTCCCCTTTCGCTCCGCCGCACTCGTCATCGGCGGCGTTGCCCGTTTGTGTCGTCGCGGTTGGTGTCGTCGCCGTTCGTGTCGTCGCTCTGGACCCCGGCCAGCACGGTCTCGTAATGCGCGGCGGTTTTCGCGGCCACCGCCGCCCAGCTGTAGCGTTCCTCGACGCGTCGCCGACCCGCCGCACCCATCCGGGTGCGCGCGTCGGCATCGTCGAGCAGCGTGCCGATGGCCTGCGCGAGGCGACCCGAGTCCCGCGGCGGCACCAGCAGCGCGGCCTCACCGTTGTCGCCGACCACCTCGGGGATCGCTCCGGCACGCGTGGCCACCAGCGGTGTGCCGCAGGCCATCGCCTCCACCGCGGGCAGCGAGAACCCCTCGTAGAGCGACGGCACGCACGCCACTTCCGCCGAGGCCATCAACTGCGCCATCTCCTCGTCCTCGAGACCCGATACCACCCGCACCCGCGAGCCGATGGCGAGCTCTTCGATCATCGCCGCCGACGGGCCGTCGGGATCCAGCTTGGACACCAGGGTGAGTTCCACGTCGCGTTCGGAGCTGAGTTTGGCAATCGCCTCCAGCAGGTAGGACACACCCTTGAGTGGGGCGTCGGCGCTGGCCACGCACACCACGCTGCCCGGGCGCCGCTGCTGCGCCGGCCGGAACACGTCGGTGTCGACGCCGAGCGGGATGGTGGTGATGCGGCCCGACGGGATGTCGAATGCCTTGCGGATGTCCACCTCGCTGCTGCGGGAGACGGTGAGCAGTTCGGGGATGCGGCGTGCCACCCGCCCCTGCATCCGCAGGAACGAGTGCCAGCGCCAGGCGGTGATCTTGCGCCACCCCTTGGCCGCCTTCACCGCCAGGCTGCGGTCGCGCGTGATGGGATGGTGGATCGTCGCGATCAGCGGGAACCCGGCGCGCTGGATCTGCAGGAGTCCGTAGCCGAGGCATTGGTTGTCGTGCACGATGTCGAAGTCGTCGCGACGGTCGGCGAGCAGCCGCGCCACCCGCAGGCTGAATGTCAACGGTTCGCCGAAGCTCGCGGTCCACATCGAACCGACCTCGATCGCGTCGATCCAGTCGCGATACTCGCCGAGGCGCGGTGTGCGGAACGGGTCGGGTTCGTCGTAAAGGGCCAGGCTGGGCACCTTGGTGATCGTGACGCCGGCGTCGACGGCCACCTGGTCGAGTTCGGGGTAGGGCTGCCCGGAGAAGATCTCGACTTCATGTCCGAGGAGCGCCAGTTCACGACTCAGGTGACGTATGTACACCCCCTGCCCGCCACAGTGCGGTTTGCTGCGATAGGACAGCAATGCCACTCGCACCTCGCGCCCCTACCTCTCCCTCGTGTTCGCCCCACCACAGGCCCCCATCAGATCACCGATCCCGCGACCGTTCGCGCGGCGTCCTCGAGGTCGGTGATTCGTACCAGCTTCACCCGCCGTCGGCCGGCCTGCTTGCCCGCGTCCCGTTCGGCGGCATCGATGCTCTTCCAGCCGGCCAGGTCGACGCGACGCGCACCGCGGTCGGCGACGAGTTCGGGCACGTCGTCACGCGACGCGGTCGGCTGCGGCAACGTACCGGCGATGAAGTCGGCGATCAGGGATTGGGCCGTCTCCTGCCCGCACATCCGGTTGCGCCCGATGCCGCCGGTGGCGCCGCGTTTGATCCATCCCGTCACGTAGAGGCCCGGAATGATGTCGCCGTCGGCCGCCGTCTGCACTCGTCCCTCGCTGTTGGGGACCACGCTGTGCGCCGCGTCGAACGGAACGTCGGCGATCGGCATGCCGCGGTAACCGATGGCCCGCAACACCAGGCCCGCGTCGAGGTCGAAACGTTCCGCTGTGGGCGTCACCGCCATGTTCTCGCCGGTCTGGGCGTAGGTGTTGCGGACGCAGGTGAGCTTTTCCACCTTGCCGGACTCCCCCGAGATCTCCACCGGGGAGGCCAGGAACCGGAACACGATGCGCTTGTTTCCCGGCGTGGTGGGGCGTTCGGCGAACTCGCGGGCAAGCCGCACCTTCGTCGCGATCGTCGAATCGAGCGTGCCGTCGGACTCGGCCGCCTCCGACACGGGGTCGAGGGCCAGTTCGGCGGGATCGATGACGATGTCGACGCCGTCGACATCACCGAGCGCGAGGAACTCGCTGTTGGTGTAGGCGGCCTGGGCGATGCCCCGCCGGGCGAGCAGCACCACTTCGCTGATATTTGAGTCGCGCAACCTCGCCAGGGCGTGATCGGCGATGTCGGTGCGCGCCAGCACGTCGGGATCGGTCACCAGGATGCGGGCGACGTCGAGTGCCACGTTGCCGTTGCCCACCACCACGGCGCGCTCGCCGGACAGGTCGACGTCCAGATCGGCGTAGTCGGGGTGCCCGTTGTACCAGGCGACGAATTCGGTGGCCGGCAACGATCCCGGAAGGTCCTCGCCCTCGATGCCGAGTCGCTTGTCGGTGGGCGCACCCACCGCATAGATCACCGCGTGATACCGGGCCAGCAACTCATCGTGCGTGATGTGCGTGCCGACCTCGACGTTGAGGAAGTAGGAGAAGTTCCGTTTGGCGGCGGTGATGGCGAAGGTCTTCTCCACACCTTTCGTGGCGGCATGGTCGGGTGCGACCCCGGCACGGACCAGGCCATACGGGGTGGGCAGCCGGTCGAACATGTCGACGCTGATCTGGGGACGCCGGACCAGTTCTTCGGCGGCATAGAACGCGGCCGGACCGGCTCCGACGATGGCGATGTGCAGATCGCCCTCGGGCAGCTTCGGCGCCTTCGTGGGCGGGACGATGCCCCCGTCGACGTCGTGGTCGGTGTAGTAATCAGCGTTGATCTGCAGGTAGGGCTCGTCCCGCTCGGTGAGCTGATCGTCGGGCAGGATGGCCTCCACCGGGCATTCGTCGATGCAGGCACCGCAATCGATACAGGTGTCGGGATCGATGTAGAGGCTCTCGGCGGTGAGGAATTCCGGCTCGTCGGGCGTCGGGTGGATGCAGTTCACCGGGCACACGGCAACGCAACTCGCGTCGTTACAACAGGGCCTCGTGATGACGTGCGGCATGGTTCTGCTTTCTCGCCCAGCATGGGTGGAACGTGTTCTAGTTTTCCGCTGACTGTACATCAGTCGCGACAACCGGAGCGAGCGCGGGACACGCCCCGCCGGCCGTTCACGGCTGCCCATTCACCGTAGTCGTACGGCCAACAGTTCACCCGTCTCGGATGCCACCACGAGGCGCTGGGACTCCCCGGGCCGATGCGCGATGGCGGTGACCGGCCGGCCCACATCGACGACGCATCGCTCGCCGGTTTGCAGGTCGACGATGAAGACCTGGCCGGTGACGGTGCCGACCGCCAACGTGTGCGGTCCCAGTGCGTCCACATCGTCGAGGAACCCGGGCCGTGGAGCGGTCAGGTCGACGGCCGCCCGGGCCTTTGCCGGCGCGTCGAGCGGGACCGCGAGCACGCGGCCGGTGGCGCTTGCGGTGAGTGTGACGTAGAGGGTGTCGCCGATGACGACCGCACCGTTGGTGCCGGTGCCGTTGACCGTGCGTGTCGGCGCGAAGTTCTGCGGCGATGCCGCGGTCCACTCCTCGTCGATGGACCCATCGGGGCGCAGCCTCACCACTCCGAGCGCACCGTCGGTGACGTAGGCGTACCCGTGTGCGTCGAACGCCAGGCCGTTCGGTGCGCCGAGCCCGCGGGCCCACACCTGCGGCACCGGCCGGGCCGCAGCCGGGTCGAACCGCATCACCGTTGCGGTCCGGGGTGCGCCCGGCGCCCCGTTGAGTGGCAGGTTGCCCGAGTTCACGTAGAGCTTCCCGTCGGGGCCGGGGCGTACCGCTCCGGGTGCGGTCACCGGAACGGTTGCGGTCACCCGGCCTGTGGTGTCTCGACGTTGCACCGTGTTGTCCAGCAACCGCGACGTCCACAGATTTCCGGCGGCGTCGAAGGTGAGGTTCTCGGCCCACGCGGTCGGCGAGGGCGAGCCGAACAGCGTTGTCACGGTGGCCGCGCACTGCGGGGTCGGCGGTGGCGCCGCCTGCGCCGGTGTGGCCGCGAGGAAAGTGATCACCACCGTGACCCCTGCCGCCCAGACCCCTGCCACCCAGACCCCTGCCACCCAGACCCCTGCCGCCCGGATCACCGTGCTCCACAGCCGACGACCCACGTCGTTCTCCTGTCTCGCAGTCCGCCCCGGTGTCAGGGCCGGCCGGTCACTGACCGCCGTTGAGCAGTAATTCCATCAGTTTCTCCGGCGCTGCGCAGGGGTCGGCCGCGGCGGTCCCCCCGACCGGTTCCACCCAGAAGGTGTAGACGCCCCGACTGGGCGCGCGCGTGGTGACGCCGCAGACGGCCGGGCGTTTGGGGTCACGTTGGGTGAAGGCCGCCTGGCTCGCGATCTTGATGTTCTCTGTGGTGTACCCGAGACGTTTGGCCGTCTCCTTCTCGACGTTGTAGTCGCCCCACTCGAACCAGTTGAAGGTGACGTTCGCGGCGGCGGCGCCGTCGACGATCCACCGGCAGATCGCGCCGTTGAACGTTCCGCGTGCGCTGGTTCCACCGACGGCCTTCGCGATCTGGGCGGCCGAGAGCACCTGGCATTCCAGGGTGAGGCGGTCGAACTGATCGGTGTCGACGTTGCCGGGCTGTTCGGCGTTGGCCTGCTCGGAGGAGACGGCCTGGCCGTCGACGGTGCAGCCGGCCACCGCGGCGACGAGAAGCGCCGACACCAGCACTGCCAGGAAAAGACGGAGTCGGCTGTTCACGGACACCGCACGCGGCCGGGGACTCATGACGACCGCTCGATCGACATCTGGGCCAGCTGCTTGGCCGAATCACAGATCGCGTCGCTGCTCGGCGGTTGCTGGCCGAGCGGGACGCTGCCCGCGCTCAGCGACCACTCGAAGAAGTCGGCACCGAACCCGATGCCGATCTCGCAGATTCCGGAGTCGGATGCGATGAACCCCTTGTGCCCCTTGATCTCGATGTCTTTGGTGGAGTCACGCGAGAGTTGCTCGGTGGCACGTTCACGGCCGATCGGCGACCCCCGGTACCAGTTGAAGGATGCCACCGGGCCGGTGCGGTCGTCGCTGGCACTCCATTCGCACACCGACGGGTTGTTGACGGTGTTGGTGAGTGTGCCGATGTTGGCGATCCGATTCACCTCTTCGGTGGTCACTCCCCCGCACTCGCCGAAGAACGGGCCGGCGCCCGCCTTGCCGGGAGCCGTCGGGCCTTTCGGCGTCGCGGGATCGTTGTTGTCCGACCCCGACGAACACCCCGCCACGAGGCCGACGATCGCCGCGGCCACCACGATCAGCATCCCGCCGTCGCGCATCCGCAGCCGGTCGAGTTCACGTCGTTCACGTTTGGTGGGCCGCCCGGCCCCGCGGTCACGACGCGGCTGACCGGCCAGGATCTCCTTGGCGGGCGGGGGCGGGCTGCGATCGATGTAGCACTCGGCGGCGGCGGGCGCGGACACCCGCTTGCTGATCAGCCGGGTGACTTCGACGATTCGTTCCCGGCCGGCGAGTCGGACCCGTACCTCATCGCCCACCACGACGTTCTGCGCCGGTTTGGCGGTGGCCCCGTTGACGCGGACGTGGCCGCCGCGGCATGCGTCGCCGGCCGCCGACCGTGTCTTGGTGAGGCGGATCGCCCAGATCCAGCTGTCCACCCGTGTGCTCATGTGTTCCGGACGCTCACGACGGCAGGAAGGGAGGATGCGGCGACGACAGATCCTCGCACGTGATGCCCGCCTACTTCTGCCGGGTCAGCAGGTACACGCCGCCGGCCACCGCGACCACTCCCACCACCACCGCCAAAAACCAGTTGGTGAAGATGCCGAGGAGCAGAAAGACGACAATGCCGGGCGACACCGCCACCAGGCTCATCCCCGGATGCTGGCGGACGACCTGCGACAACGCCTTGCTCTTGGCTGGATCAATCGCCATGCGCTCCACAATAGCCAACGCCGACGAGGAGCCGATGCTTCTGCGCGCACGTCTTTGTCGGTGGCCGGAGGTAACGTGATCACACACTCATCGAACACAGGTTCGATGAGAAGGTCCGCGGGTGACCGTGCGACGGAAGGCGGTGATGGCGGATGGTCGACGCGGTGGTACCCCAACCGCTGCCGCACACGGCGTCGCCGTGGCCCGCGCTGGCCACGGCGTTCCTGGGCGGCATCGATCCCACCGCCACAGCCGCGGCCTCGGTCAACGACCTGTTGATCGGCACGCGCGAACTCGACCGCGGCCACGCGTACCTCACCTGGTGCGACTACCGGTCGGTGGCCGACCTCGCCGCACGCCTCGTCGATCACCGCAAGGGCGCCAACGGCTTTGCGGACGGATTCGCCGACCTCGCCAAACGCCTCTCCCGCACCCGCGGCATCACCCAACGCGCTGCCGAACGACTGATCGACGATGCGGTGGCTCTGTTCGAGCGGCTTCCGCGAGTCGCCGACACCTTGCGCGACGGGGTGATCACCCCGGAATGGGTGCGTGTCATCCTCTCGCGCACCGATCTCGTCGATGGCCGCTCCGCCCAGGCCGTGATCGACACCGAGATCGCGGCCACCCTCCGCCGTCGGCACAGCGGCTGGTCACGACAACTCGTCCGGGACATGGCCGATCGCGTCGTTTTTCGCCACGACCCCGACGGCGTGCGCAAACGCCGCCAACGCGCCCTCGACGACCGGGGCGTGTGGACCCACAACCGCGACGACGGCACCGGCGAGATCGGGGCCACCATGGCCGCCGAGCACATCACCGTCGCCGCCGCCTCGGTCCGCGCCCTTGCCGATCATGTCTGCCCCCGCGACTCACGCACCCTGCCGCAACGCCTCTCCGATGCGATGTTCACGCTCCTCACCGGCGCCGCATTCGGCTGCGACTGCGGCGACGACGCATGTGACGCGCCCAGTCCCGACGTCGGCCGCGGCCGGACGCCCGCCACCACCGTCGTCATCCACGTCATCGCCGACGAAGCCACCGTCGGCGGCGGTTGCGCGGGTGATACCCCCGGACCTTCCACGCCGCCCGGACCGGACAGTGATGTCAGACCCGAGGGTGATACCGGACCGGACAGTGGCCCGGCCGGACCGGCCGACCCGCCGCCGGGACACGAGCCGAGCGGTGGTGATTCCGGTAACCCCGGCTACCTCGTCGGCCATGGCGTCATCTCCCCCGAGCATGTGCGCGACCTCGCCGCCCGCCCCGAGGCGCAGCAGCGCCGGATCGTGCCGCGCGGGACGGCACCCGAGACCGTCGAACTCCCCGCAGGGCAACCGTCGAATCCCTACCGGCCGTCGACCGCCCTCGACGAGTTCGTCCGCCTGCGCGACGGCACCTGCGTCGACCCGGCCTGTCCCCGTTCGGCATTCGATGCCGACCTCGATCACGTCGCCGAATACGACCATGTCAATCCCGACCAGGGTGGCGCGACCGTGGCCGACGGGCTCAACAGTAAATGCCGTTTCGACCACAACCACAAGACCTTCACCGACTGGGTCGACGATCAATACCGAGACGACGACGGCCGTCTCGTCGTCGAATTCATCACGCCCGAAGGCCTCATCCTGCCCGGACCCGCCGAAACCCTTGAAGATCTCTTTCCCGGACTTCGCCGATACCGATTCCGCGACCCACCCAGACCGCCCCGATCACCTGTTGTCGACCCGCCACCGGGACTCACCACGCGGGTCGCGGCGAAGCACGCCCGCCGTCGCGCCGAGCGCCGCCGGAACCGTAAACGACGCACCAACAGGCCGATTCGGCGCGAACCCACCTTCGACGACCCCACGCCGCCGCCCTTCTGATCCGGCGCGGACGCCGCGGTCGGCGATGTCAGTCGGCGTTACCCGATCCCGTGTCGGCGGAACTCGTGTTCGTGCCGGTGTCGCTACCGGTCGAACCCTTGTCCGTCGGAGCCTTGTCGGTCGAATCCCCGCCGGATTCCGAACCGGTGACCGTCGGCGCCTGCGGCGCGCGGTGCTTTCCGAAGTATGACTCCGGGGAACGGTGCTTGCCCACATACCCGCCACCGCTGGACGAGTCCTCGGTGGTGTCGGACGGCCCGGTGCCGGGGGTCGGCTCCACAAGGCTTGTGACAGCGGGCTTCTCAGTGGTCGCCGGCTTCTCAGTGATCGTCGGCTTCTCTGTAACCGTCGGCTGATCGCTCGCGCCGGGTTGATCGGTGGTTTCCGCCATCAGCGTGCGGGCCGCGTCCGGCGCCGCGACCTGGGTGCCGGTCACGCTCGAGGTCTCGTACGGTCCGATCGACGGAATACCGAACGGGTAGTCGATCTGCGGAATCGACACCGATGGAACCAGTTCGGCGGTGTCGAGATCCCCGAGGTGGATCACCGGGATACCCACATGGTTGGCCTTGGTCTCCCCGTTCACCACGGTGTTCGGGTTCAGCGTCAGCGAGGACCCGAGCCAGTGGACCACCATCTCGCTCTGCGGGCCGTAGTCGCTGGTCACACTCACCACTACCGGCAGCCCGTAGGCGTCCTTCGCATCGCCTCCGAGGGAGAGTCGGATGAAGTCTTTGCTGAGGGTGGGGGTTTCACCATTGAGCAAGTCGGTGATCACCGTCGTGAATACGCCAGACGGGTCGCTGAGGACCGCGGTGGGATCGGTCAACGCGAACTGAACCTGCTTGATGGAGAGCGGCTCCTTGTTCTGGTCGAGTTCCTGATATCGGAAGTCGAAGGTGCCCAGCACGTTTGCGCAGGCGCCCACACCTTCCGCGTAGGCCGCGGTGAGTCCGCCGTAGCATCCGACGGCCTTGACGCCGGGGATCTTGACTCCCGGCAGCTGGTTGCCACCTAGGGTGAAACCGATGTCGTCAGTGTTCCACGCATTCGCCATTCCGACGATTGCGAACGCGAATGCCGTGCGTCCATCGCTCGCGCCGGCCGTCGCGAAGCTAGACGAGAGATACGAAACTGCGGTGGCCTGGCCACCCGTCGACGCCAGCCCGAATTGGAAGCCACTCCCGATCACCGTGGCGCTTCCCTCTGCGATCGGTGCTTCCGGAAGATGTAGGACTTGTTTCAGCGGGTCATACACCGACTTCGGGACAGTCTCGATTTGCACAGGAAGCACAATGGCAAGCCCCGTCCCGGTGGAGTCAGCGCAATTCGCGCCTCCGTGCGTCTCCCCGCTGCCACACAAGTCGAGACGGTACTGGCCAGACAATTGCTGTGTCGCATCGCTATTCGCGATGCCGCCTACCAGTTGCCCCAACAACGTGGCTGGGCTGATGCCGGTCAGCGCTTGCGCCTGGCCCTCCCCCATCGACTGCCCCAACCCCACCGCAGCCACGGCCGAGAGTGCCACCACGCCAGCGGCCGCGCGGCCCGCCCGTCGTTTCCTGCGTCGACTCTGCTTTTCGGCCCGACGGACTCCGCTGTGCGACGGCTGCGCCATGTGTTTCTCCCCTGTGCCTGCTGACTGAAGCCGCAACAGTTAACCATCGCAAACCCGACATCCGCCGCCGTTTCGGAGAATCTGTATATCCGCAGGTCAAATAGGTCGACCGACCCAGTTCACCACCGATCCCGATCCACCTGCTCACCGGCCTCCGCGGCGTCTGCGGCACATCCGAATCCGACGATCCAGCGGCCGTCGTCGAGTTCGATCTGGCCGAGAGACATCGGCGCAGGTAGGGCCGCCAGGAACTCGCCCAGCGCGGTCGGCGACAGCCGCCAGATCTCACCGCGAATCGATCGTCCCGCCACCGGGTCGCGAATCAGCCCGGGCTTGGCAGGTGTGGTGGCCAGCGCGACCAGACGGTACGACGGCGCCGTGATGATCTCGCCCGACCATCGCGCGCCCCGACCGCTCAGCTCGTGGGTGAGCGGACCGCCCCGCATGTGGGCGCCGAACACCGCGAGCTCCACCGACTCGGCGACGGACTCCGGCCACGCGGACCGCGACCGCGAGAACTCCGCCTCCCCCGCCGCCTCGTCCTGTCCGGCCAACCTGTCCGCAAGGTCGACAAGCACCGCATCCTCGTGCTGTCCAGCCAACAGCGTGACACCGAATTGCGCTGTGCTGCCATCATTCTCCACCACCTCACCGGCCGGGATCGCCAACGCGCACAGGTCGAACAGATTGCAGAAATTGGTGTAGGTCCCCATCATGCTGTTCACGCCGACCGGGTCGGCGGCAACCTCGGCGAGAGTCGGATGCGCCGGCGCGGTAGGCACCATCAGGGCATCCGCGTCACCGAGTTGCGCCATCGCCTCCTCCCGCAGATCGGCCAGTTTCCGATGCGCTCGCAACAGGTCGACGGCCCCGAACCTGTTCGCGCCCAGTATGATCGACCTCACCACCGGATCGATCCCGGAGACCGACGGGTCGGTGCCGGCGATGAAATCGCCGACGGCGTCGAATCGTTGCGCCACCAGCGCATCTTCGTACAACAGTTTGGCGGCGGCCAGGAACGCCGACAGGTCGATCGACTTGACCCTCATGCCCGCGGCCTCGGCCGCGCCCACCGCCTCGGCGAACGCCGCGCGCCACCGGTCGTCGAGTCCCGGCAGTTCGGCCGGCACCGCGATGGTGGGCTGCTCCGGCGCCGCAAGCAGCGCCGACGCACCGAAGGGGCGCGGACCGGCGGCGACGGCCATCACTCGCATAGCCGAATTCGCTTCCGCCACAGTCGATGCGAAGATGGTCACGGTGTCGTAGTCGGCGCACGCGGGCACCACGCCCGCGGTTGAGACGGCGCCCACGGTGGGCTTGATCCCGACAATGCCCTGCAGCCCCGCAGGCACCCGACCCGACCCGGCGGTGTCGGTGCCGATGGCGATGTCGGCGAAACCGAGCGCCACCGCGACCGCGGACCCCGAACTCGAGCCGCCCGATATCCGATCGGGACGACGTGAATCACGCACCGCACCATAGGGACTGCGAGTTCCGACCAGTCCGGTGGCGAACTGGTCGAGGTTTGTCTTCCCGATGATCACCGCACCCGCCGACCGCAACGCCGCCACACATGGCGCGTCCGCCTCGGGCACGTAGGCGTAGCCGGGACATGCCGCCGTGGTGGGCAGACCGGCGACGTCGATGTTGTCCTTGACCGCGACGACGACTCCGGCCAGCGCTCCGCCAGCGGCCACCGACGCGGCGTGCTCGACGGCGACGTCGCCCTGCGGCCGCAGGGTGATGAACACCTCCGGCCGGTCGGCGAGATCGATCCGGCGGTAGATCTCCGCGATCCGGCTCATGCCACTCTCCCCTCGTCGTCCCGACCGCCCGCCGGCCGCGCGAATTCGCCGCCTGCCGACCAACGCGCGCGTTCCTCGTCGCGGGCCATCTCCATCGTCGCGCGGGTGGCCGCGATGTCGTCGACGTTGTCGGCGAGGAACCGTTCGTGCTCGGCGAGCGAGAAGCTGCCGTCGGTGATGCGGACCGAATCACCGCGTCCGGCAGCCACATCGGCGCGCAGATCCAGCAACTCCTCGGCACTCACCGGATACCAGTGGATGCGGTCGAAGAAGCGCAGCAACCAGGGATGCTCGGGATCGAAGCCGGGTGCGGGCAGCGGGTGACGGTGATTCCACACCTGGGTGGTGCGCCCGACGAACTGGTAGCCGCCGGGGCCCTCCATTCCGTACACGCACAGGTAGGCACCCCCGATTCCCACCGCGTTCTCCGGTGTCCAGGTGCGCGCCGGGTTGTACTTCGTGGTCACCAGCCGGTGCCGCGGATCGAGTGGAACCGCCACCGGCGCACCGAGATACACATCACCCAAACCCAACACGAGGTAGTCGGCGTCGAACACGATCCGGTGGACGTCGTCGACCGAGTCGAGTCCGTTCATCCGCCGGATGAACTCGATGTTCCACGGGCACCACGGTGCATCCGACCGCACGCCGA
This sequence comes from Gordonia sp. NPDC003429, assembly GCF_053588575.1. Taxonomy (NCBI): domain Bacteria; kingdom Bacillati; phylum Actinomycetota; class Actinomycetes; order Mycobacteriales; family Gordoniaceae; genus Gordonia; species Gordonia sp. NPDC003429. The sequence continues at coordinate 101,139 of NZ_JBSFQF010000009.1, read as the reverse complement.
GCATGTACCGTTCGATCGCCTCGCGGGTGGCCGGATCGTCCCACGACAGTGGCAGTTCCACCCGCCGGCTGGGCACCACCAACTCCGACACGGCCGGCAACTGGCTCTCACATTCGATCAGCCAGTCGAGCATCGACCGCTGCGACCACATGTCGGGATCCGCCTTGACCTGCAGCGAACGGATGCCGGGGGTCAGATCGATCAGACCGACGGGCCGCTGCGCCGAGATGTGTTCGGCCAGCGCGTGCACCCGCGCCCGCAACGCCAGGTCCAGGCGCATGTCCCCGTACTCGACGAGGATGTTGTCGTCGCCGCTGCGGCGGTAGGTGACCTCGGTGGAGCCGTCCGCGGTGGCGGTACGCCCCAGGATTCCGTTGTCGGGGTCGCCGCCGGTGGAGAGCACCTCGACAATTCCTGCGCGCCGCCCGGGACCGAACCCACGTGCCGATGCGACGTCGGAACCGCGCACCGCGACGAACCGCACGGTGTCGCCGGGCTTGAGCTGCCCCAGTTTCCAGCGTTCGGCCGACACCACGGTCACCGGGCACACGAAACCGCCGAGGCTCGGACCGTCGGGCCCCAGCAGGATCGGGATGTCGCCGGTGAAGTCCAAGGCACCCACCGAGTAGGCGTTGTCGTGGATGTTCGACGGGTGCAGTCCGGCCTCCCCGCCGTCGGTCCGCGCCCATCGGGGCTTGGGTCCGATGAGCCGGACACCGGTGCGGTCGGAATTGAAGTGCACCTCGTACGCGGTGGACATCAGGTCGTCGATGTCGTCGCCGGTGAAGAACTCCGGTGCGCTGTGCGGGCCCACCGTCACCCCGATGTGCCAGGTGTTGGTCATCGCCGGGTGTTCCTCGGTGAGCACCCGCACCGACGGCCCGCACGGCAGGTCAAGGGTGTCGAGGAGGTCGCCGTCGCTCAGCACACGTCCGTCCTTGCCACCGAAGCGGCCCATCGTGAAGGTCGCGCGAGAACCGAGATAACGCTCCCCGTCGAGTCCACCGGCGACGGCGATGTAGACGCGCATGCCGACGCCACCGACCGCACCCACATCGAGCACCTCACCTGGTTCGACCCGGAGCGGAACCCACTGTGCCACCGGCCTTCCGGCGATGGTCACCGGGGCCGTGGCACCGGTGACGGCCACCACGGCCGCGTCGGCGAACCGCAGCGACGGCCCGATCATGGTGGCCTCGAGTCCCGCCGCCGAATCCGGATTGCCCACAGCGGAATTGGCCAACCGGAAGGAGAGGTCGTCCATCGGACCCGACGGGGGCACCCCCACCTTCCAGTAGCCGAGCCGCCCGGGCCAGTCCTGCACGGTGGTGAGCGGTCCGGCGCGGAGCACACTGATCGGTGTCATCAGTCTGGTCTCCTCATCTGTCCGGTCGGGTGACGATCACGCGGACCGCCGTGGGATCGAACCCGTTACAGGGATTGTTGATCTGCGGGCAGTTCGAGATCAGTACCAGGGTATCGGCGTCGGCGCGCAACGCGAGTCGCTTCCCGGGCGCCGACAGTCCGTCGACGATTCCGAGCGAGCCGTCGGGATCGACCGGCACGTTCATGAAGAAGTTCACGTTGCCCACCATGTCGGCCTTGCCGAGGCCGTGGGGTGCGCCGCCGATGAGGAAGTTCTCGACGCACGCATGCTGATGTTTGGTGTGATGGCCGTAGCGCAGCGTGTTCGACTCCTGCGAACAGGCACCGCCCACGGTGTCGTGGTTGCCCACCTCGTCGGCGACGATGGTCATCATCGGCGTCGATTCCTGGTCGCGGATCACCGATCCCGTGGTGAGGAAGATGTTTCCCTGGGCGGCGATGGTGGCCTGCGCCGAGTAGCGGGTGGTGTGGTCGTGCGCTCCGAAGAACAGCGTGTCGACGGCCTGGTTTCCGTACAGGTCGACGATGGTGAGCACGTCACCGCGGGCGACCACGCCCGACCATGGTGCGCGGTCGCCGATCTCGGTGTCGAGAACGACGGCGCCGTTCACCAGGGCCAGTTCGGCGGCGGGCAGTTCGGAATAGGGACTTGTGGTGGTTGTCCGTGTGGTGGTTGTCCGTGTGGTGGTTGTCCGTGTGGTGGTTGTCATGGTGCTGGTCCTCAGAAATTCGCCGCGTGCCATACGTCTTCGGAATTGGCCACGGCGCGTTGGTATTCGGGCTCTGTTGAGTCGACGGTGTCGAGCAGGTCGGTGAGATCCGCGGGCGCCTTCCATGCGAGCAGTTCCAGCGGACCGGTGTCGAAGGTGGGTGACGGGTCGAGCGGATGGGCCGTGTTCACCACCGCGACCACGCACGGTAGGTGCAGGATGAGATCAACCGACTTGTCCAGCCCGGCAGACCCTTTGGAGGCCAGCGTGCCGTCGGCTTCCACCACCACACCGTGGAAGAACGACAGCGAGGGCGCCACATCGGTTGCGGTGAGACCATGTTTGGCGGCCGCGAGCAGGAACATCTCCCGGCCCGCCGGACTGGACGAATGGAGGTGCCCGTCGCCGTATTTCGCGGTGTTGCCGGCCAGCGTACTGGTGCCGCACAGGGCATCGTGATGGGCCGATTCGTCGGCAACGATGGTGGCCAGCACCCGGCCCTGATCGCTGAGCAGCGGATGCCCGGTCCCCAGGTACGCCTGCCAGGGCACCTTGACGGTGTCGGCGACGTTGAGTCGTTCCCACGGCGCGTCGGCGCGCCAGAGCAGCAGATGGGCGCAGGCAGAACCGGTGATGTCGCGCAACCGGATTCGGGTACCTCGGGCGAGCACCTTGCTGGTGTAGCGGCCACCCGGAACGGTTTCGGCCCAGGTGAGGTCGGCGGCGGCCACGCCGGCCGGCGGATCGGGCCACGCCGACGCGGGCACCACCGGCATCGAATCGGTGATGGTGCCCGCCTGCGACCGTGCGTGTGCACGGGCACCGGCGGTGGACCCGGTGGTGAGGGAGTCAGAAGCGATGGCGGGGTCAGAAGAGACGGTCATGTCGACCTCCTTTGATTGACGTGATCGAGCAGTGGCGGTCGGGAGGTTCGGGCGCTACGACGCAGGCCGAACCAGCGCATCCTCGGGTTCGGGCGCCCCCGGAAGTCCCTTGACCATGCGGTAGGCGACGTATCCCACGACGAGGGTGCCGATCACGAAGAGGATGGCGAAGTACTGCAGCACCCAGTTGCCACCGTCCGGGTCGTACACCTCGGCTCGCGGCCAGGCGATGTTGACCATCAGCGCCGCACCCATCACCACGGCGATCAGGTTCACCGGGATTCCCCACTTGCCGAGTCCGAAGATGGGCTTGCCGTGGCTGAGGTCGGTGCCGCGCAGGCGGTGGAGCAGTGCGGGCACGGTGACCATGAGGTACGCGAGGTAGACGATCACCACCGACACGCTGGTGATCGCAGCGAAGACACCGGCCTGCCCCAGGTTGACCAGCAGCACCAGGATGGCCAGTGCGGAGACCACGGCACCGGTGATCACGGGTGTGCCCGTCCGCGGATTCACCTTGGCCAGAAACGATCCGAACGGGAGCCGATTGTCGCGGGCCATCGAGAACATGACGCGCGACGCCGAGGCCTGGATCGCCAGGGTGGCGGAGAAGATGGCGACGGCGACGATGATCAGCAGCGCCTTGCCGAGCCATGTGTTCAGCTGCGAGGTGATCACCCACGAGATCCCCTGCGCGGAGAGTTCCGGGGCACCCAGCGACGGTGCCGCCATCAGCGCACCGATGATCATCAGGCCACCACCGACGAACGACACCAGCAACGCGTTGACGATCGCCTTCGGGGCGGTCCGTCGCGGGTCCCGCGTCTCCTCGGACAGCTCTGCGGCACTGTCGAATCCGTACATCACGTAGCACGCCATCAGCATCGAGGCCAGGAATGCGGGCAGATAACCGAAACCGTTCCCGTGCTCGCCGGTGTTGGCGATGGCCGCGGCCGGGGACCGCTGCGCCTTGACGAACATGGCGACCACCAGCGCGATCACGCCGATGATCTCGATGGTCACACCGGTGACGGTGATCTTGCCCATGAAGCTCACGCCGACCGCGCTGATGACGGTGCAGGCCACAATGGTGACCGTGCCGAGGATGATCGCGTTGGTGGCACCGGATACCGACGTGAGGCTGGTGTCGTCGCCGACGATCTGGAAGCCCGACCAGATCTCGGGCAGCACGCTCTGCATGGCGATCGCCAGGGCGGAGACGCTGACGATGTAGCCGACCAGCATGAACCAGCCGGCGAACCAGCCCACACCGTCACCGGCGAGGCGGCGCGACCACTGGTAGACCGCACCGGCCACCGGGAACTTGCCGGAGAGTTCGGCGAACACCAGGCACACGCAGAACTGGCATACGAAGACGATCGGCCAGGTCCAGAAGAACGCCGGTCCGCCGAGGCCGAAACCCAGTGCGAACAGGGCGAAGACGGTGGTCAGGATCGAGACGAAGGAGAATCCGGAGGCGAAGGCGGCATAACCGCCGATGCCGCGGTGCAGTTCCTGCTTGTAACCCAGCGCGGCCAGCGAGTCGGCGTCGGATTCCATGCCCGGTGACGATACGGGTGGTGTGGATGCGGTGGAGGTCATCGGTTCCGTCCTTTGAGGTGAATGCTGCGGTGAGTGCTCCCCGTCGAGCAGTTGTAACTGTCAGTTGATAGATAAACCCGCGGTATTTTCTATCACATGACAGTTTTGTTGCAAACAGGGAAACTCGTGCAACGGCCGTGTTACGCGGAGCCCTCGTTGCACTCTCCCGGTGGACTACACTCGGCGTCGCGAATCTGTCACTTGCACGGTGGCGGGCACATCGGAGAGAGCGCGCAATGTCAGCAGGTAGGTCGGCGAGCGGTGCAGCGGCCGGACCGGGACCGGGACGTCCCCGGCTCGTCGAGCAACGACGCCGCGGCGCCACCGGGCGCGAGGAGATCCTCGACGCGGCAGCCGAATTGTTCACCCGTCACGGCTACACCGGCACGTCGACGCGGATGATCGCCGAGGCGGTCGGTATCCGCCAGGCGTCGATGTATCACTACTTCAAGAACAAGGACGACATCCTCGCCGCGCTCCTCGACACCACCGTCGCCGCGTCGCTCGAACGCGCGCGCGAGTTGTCGGCCGACGATGGCCCCGCACTGGAGCGCTTGCTGGATCTGGCCCGGTTCGACGTCACCCAGCTCGCCGAGTCACGCTGGAATCTCGGGGCGCTGTATCTGCTGCCCGAGGTGGGCGACGACCGCTATCGCGAGTTCCGCGATGCCCGTCAGGAACTGGCCCACGCCTACGAGACGATGGCCACCGAGGTGCTCGGCGACCCCGCCGACACCCGCAGCCTCCTGCCCTTCCGCCTCGTCGAGTCGGTGATCATGCTGCGCGCCGACGAACAGCGCGGTGAACTCGGTACGCACACCGCCACCGGTCTCGTGGACACCATCACCGGCGCGATCCGAATGCTGCTGCAGCACAAGCCCAACGACTGATCGCGCAGCACCACTGCCATCTCGCGACGTCGCAGGCGTCACGCTCAGCGGTGCTGGTGCGGTCGGCTACGCTGAGCCCATGGCAGGCCGCAACATGAGCTTCGACCCCATCGCCGAGGCCAAGGTCAACTGGACCGACGCGGGCTGGGGCGCCGTGGCCGACGGCATGGTCGCGGTGACCTCGGTGATGCGCGCACACCAAATCCTCCTCGCCCGCGTCGAATCCGCGCTGCGGCCCTACGATCTCACCTTCTCGCGATTCGAACTGCTTCGACTGCTGGCCTTTTCACGCTCGGGTGCGCTGCCGATCACCAAGGCCAGCGACCGGCTGCAGGTGCACGTCACCAGCGTCACGCACGCCATCCGTCGCCTCGAGGAGGCCGCCCTCGTGCGCCGGCTCCCCCATCCCACCGACGGACGGACCACCCTGGTGGAGATCACCGAACTCGGCCGGTCGACCGTCGAGGACGCCACCACCACCCTCAACCGTGAGGTGTTCGCCGACGTCGGCATGAGTGAGGCCGAGATCACCGGACTCGTCGACGCCATCCACTCGTTGCGGCACGCCGCGGGCGACTTCTGAGGCACCGCCGACTCGGCGGATCCGTATGCGCTTTGCGTCGAATTCCGACGCACAACGCATCGTGATGCCGGACGTCAGCGCAGGTCGTCGATGATGGCGCTGAAATCGAGGTCGCCGTGGCGTCCGGCAAACGAGCTGTACAGCTGCGCCGCATGCGTGCCCAGCGGGGCCCGCGACCCGGTGTCGGCGATCGCGTCGAGCGCGAGCCCGAGATCCTTGTTCATCAAGGCTGCCGCGAATCCCGGCCGGAACCCGTTGTTGGCCGGGCTGGTCGGCACCGGACCGGGCACCGGGCAGTTGGTTTCGACGGCCCAGCAGTTGCCGGTGGCTCCGGTGATGACGTCGTAGAGCGCCTGATCGGAGAGGCCGAGTCGCTCGGCGAGCACGAACGCCTCGCCGACGGCGATCTGCTGCACGGCCAGCACCATGTTGTTGCACACCTTGGCGGCCTGTCCGGCCCCGCTGTCACCGCAGTGGATGATCTTGCCCGCCATGGGTTCCAGTGCCGAACGTGCGTGCAGGAAGGCTTCTTCGGTACCACCCACCATGAAGGCCAGCGTGCCCGCGGTGGCTCCCTTCACCCCGCCGGAGACAGGTGCATCGAGTTGCGCGAACCCGCGTTCGCTTGCGCGTGCGTTGATCTCGCGCGCATCGGCCACCGAGATCGTCGAACTGTCGATGAACAGCGCGCCCGTGGCCGACGCGGGCAGGACCTCGTCGTAGCAGCGTTTCACCACGTCCCCGTTGGGCAGCATGGTGACGATCACCTCGGCCACGGCCACCGCCTCCACAGCGCTCGGGAAGGTGTCCACTCCCGCGGCCTGCGCGGCCTTCACCGCCTCGGGTACCGGATCGAATCCGTGCACGGTGTGCCCGGCCTTGACCAGGTTGGCGGCCATCGGGCCACCCATGTTGCCGAGTCCGAGGAAAGCGATCGTCGTCATTGTCGAATCTCCACCTTGTCGATTGCTCGAGGAATTCAGTTGCCGTGCCGCGCGGCGATGGAACGTCCCACCACGACCCGCATGATCTCGTTGGTCCCTTCCAGGATGCGGTGTACGCGCAGATCCCGGACGATTTTCTCGATTCCGTACTCCGTGAGGTATCCGTAGCCGCCGTGCAATTGCAACGCCTGGTCGGCGACGGTGAAGCATGCGTCGGTCACGTAGCGTTTGGCCATCGCGCACTGCTCCACCTTGTCCGACGCCCCGGCATCGAGCGCTCCGGCCGCATGCCACAGCATCAGCCGTGAAGTCTGTAGCGCCGTCGCCATGTCGGCGAGCGTGAACCGGATGGTGGGTTCGTCGATGAGGTTGGACCCGAACGCCTTTCGTGACGCGACGTACTCGGCGGCCTTGTCGAAGGCCGCCTGCGCACCACCGAGCGACGACGCCGCGATGTTGAGCCGCCCACCGTTGAGGCCGTTCATCGCGATACCGAACCCGATACCCTCCGTGCCGCCGAGCAGGTTGGCCGCGGGCACCCGCACCTCGTCGAGGATCACCTGCGCGGTGGGCTGGGCATGCCAACCCATCTTGTGCTCCTGCGCACCGAAACTCAGCCCCGCAGAATCCTTTTCGACGAGGAAGGTGGAGATCCCCTTCGGTCCGGAGTCACCGGTGCGGGCCATGATCACATACAGATCCGACGAGCCGGCCCCGGAGATGAACTGCTTCACCCCGGTGAGGACGTAGTCGTCACCGACCCGCTCGGCCCGGGTCGCCAGCGCCGCCGCATCCGACCCGGCACCGGGCTCGGTGAGGCAGTAGCTGGCCACCGTGGTCATGTCAGCCAACCGCGGAACCCACTGTGCGCGTTGCTCGTCGGTGCCGTAGGCGTCGACCATCCAGGTGCACATGTTGTGGATGGAGAGGAACGCGGCTACCGCCGGATCCGCGTAGGCGAGCTGCTCGAAGATGCGCACCCCGTCCAGCCTGCGCAGGCCACTACCGCCGACATCCTCGGAACAGTAGATGGCCCCCATGCCGAGTTGCGCGGCCTCGCGCAACTCGGCGACCGGGAAGTGATTCTCGGCATCCCACGCAAGCGCGTGAGGGGCAAGACGTTTGGCGGCGAAATCGGATGCGGTCTCGACGATGACGCGTTCGTCGGAGTCGAGGCGGGTGTCGGCGAAGGTTGTCATACCCGCCTCATTCCATGGTCGGAATCACGAACTCGGCGCCGTCCTTGATGCCCGACGGCCACCGCGAGGTGACCGTCTTGGTCTTGGTGTAGAACTGGATCGAACTCGGTCCGTGCTGGTTGAGGTCACCGAAGCCCGACCGCTTCCAGCCGCCGAAGGTGTAGTAGGCCACCGGAACCGGGATCGGCACGTTGACACCCACCATGCCGACGTCGACGCGGGCGGTGAAGTCGCGGGCGGCGTCGCCGTCCTGGGTGAAGATCGCCACGCCGTTGCCGTACTGGTGATCCGACGCCAGCGCCAGCGCCTCCTCGTAGTCGTGGGCGCGGACGATCGAGAGGACCGGGCCGAAAATCTCGTCGGTGTAGATGGACATGTCCTTGGTGACGTGATCGAACAGGGTGGGCCCGACGTAGAAGCCGTTGGACAGGTCGTCATCCCCGTAGGTCTGTTCGTCGCTGCCGCGTTCACGGCCATCGATGACGAGTTCGGCGCCCTCGTCGACGCCCTTGCCGATGTAGCCCCTGACGCGTTCGAGGGCGGCGGCGGTGACCAGGGGGCCGTAGTCGGCCTTCGGATCGAGACTGTGGCCCACCCGCAGACCGTTGACCTTGTCGATGAGCTTGGCACGCAGGCGTTCCGCCGTCTGCTCGCCGACCGGCACGGCGACGCTGATCGCCATGCACCGTTCGCCCGCGCTCCCGTACCCTGCACCGATCAACGCGTCGGCGGCCTGATCGAGGTCGGCGTCGGGCAGGATGATCATGTGGTTCTTCGCGCCACCGAAGCACTGTGAGCGCTTTCCGTTGGCGGCCGCGGTGGAGTAGATGTACTGCGCGATGTCGGAGCTTCCGACAAAGCCGAGCGCCTTGACGTCGGGATGGGCGAGCAGGGCGTCGACGGCTTCCTTGTCGCCGTGCACCACCTGGAACACGCCGTCGGGAAGCCCTGCCTGCGTGAACAATTCGGCGAGACGGACCGGCACCGACGGATCTCGTTCGCTGGGTTTGAGGATGAAGGCGTTGCCGCAGGCCAATGCCGGACCGGCCTTCCACAGGGGGATCATCGCCGGGAAGTTGAACGGCGTGATGCCGGCCACCACACCGAGTGGCTGCCTGATGGAGTGCACGTCGATACCGGAGCCGGCACCCTCGGTGAACTCACCCTTGATCAGATGCGGTATGCCGATGGCGAATTCGATCACCTCGATGCCGCGCTGGATGTCGCCGAGGGCATCGGCGTGGGTCTTGCCGTGTTCGAGGGAGAGGGTGGTGGCGATCTCGTCGGCATTCTGGTTGACCAGGTCGACGAAGCGCATCAGGACGCGCGCCCGCCGCTGCGGATTCCATGCGGCCCACTCCCGTTGCGCGCGCACCGCGGTCGACACAGCGTCAGCGACTTCGGCAGTGCTCGCCAGCGGGACCGTCGCCGCGACGGCACCGGTGCTCGGATTGAACACATCGGCGAACCGGCCATCGGTGGCCGGCACCCGCGCGCCGTCGAGGTAGTGCGGAATGGACGGAACGGAAGCGGGAACTGCGGTCACCGGTGATCACCTGTTTCAGGGGTTGGACGTCGAATCATGTCAAATACTAGGATATCCAAGTAAATCTGTAAACGGTCCCCTCTCGCCGGGACACCGTCCTCGAGGCGGCCGAGGCGTGAGTTAGGCTAGCCTTGCCTCGTACCGCGCTCAGGTGGTTCGCCCACCGACAGCGGTGAGATCAACAGCAGCAAAGGAGTCCAGCGTGTCCGTCGTCATCCTCTACGGCACCGAGACCGGAAACGGTGAACTCGTCGCCGACGCCATCGCCGACGTGCTGGCCGTCGACCACGATCCGTCGATCTACGACATGAGCGAATTCGCCGCGGAGGATCTCGATCCCGCGGACTTCGTGATCCTGGTGTGCTCGACCTACGGCGAAGGTGAGTTGCCCACCGGGGCCGAACCGTTTGCCGACGATCTCACCGACACCGATCCCGATCTCACCGGACTGCGTTTCGCGATCTTCGGGCTCGGCGATTCCATTTACGGCGAGACGTTCAACCGCGGCGGCGAGATCATCGCCGAGATGTTCACCATCCGCGGCGCCACCAGGGTCGGTGAGCACTTCCGCCACGACAACTCGTCGAGGATCAAGCCGGCGACTGCCGCCACCGAGTGGGCGACCGCGCTGAGTCCGGCCATCGAGGCCGTCAACGCCTGACCGGTTCAGGCGATCCGCTTGAGCCGCGCGACCGTCGTCGCGGAGTCATCGTCGGTGACCGGCGATCCCTGGCCGCGCACCGCTGCCATCTTGGCCAGTTCGATCACCGACCGGATCATCAGCGCGAGCACGATGCCGAGGAACATCGCCGTCGGTACGGACACCTTGAGGTTCTCCCCGAGCAGGATGACGCCGAGTGCCATCGCCACCGCGGGCTCCATCACATTCATCGCCGGGAACGACGTCTGCAGGTCGCCGGCACCGAAACCCTTCTGCTGCGCGATGACCGCCGCGGTCGCGACGAACGCGAGAAGGTAGACCTCCGGCTTGGTGAACGTGTGCGCGAAATGGTGGGTCATCTGATAGATCACGGTCTTGACCAGCAGCGCCGACACACCGAACAGCGTGCCCGACGCCAGTCCGTAGAACAGCGCCTTGTAGTGCGGGCTGGAGCGTTCGGCGACGGCCACACATGCCAGGATCACGCCGGCCACCGCCACCACCGTCGCCCACATCACGAGATCGTGCGGGCGCCGCGCCGACGGCTCGGGCCGGGCGATCAGCAGGAAGGTCACGACGCAGGCGACGAGCACCGCGCCCCACGCCCACTCCTTGGCCGCCGGATGGCGGCGATCGGCCCACGCCTCAAAGGGGAGCGCGAAGAGCACGGCGAGCACCACGAGGGGCTGCACCAGCAGAATCGATCCCAGCCCGAGCGCCGACGCCTGCAGCGCAAATCCACACAGCGCGATCCCCGCACCGACCCACCATCCCCTGGTGATGGCTCCCGACGCCCGCGAGGCACGCTGCCGAAGCACCGTGCCCGAGGCGATCAGCAGCGCCGCGAGAATCGCGAGCAGCGCGGGAAGCCAGGAATGCACGCGACCAGGCTAGCCCGTCGCCCTCGGAGAATCCTGATAGACGAGCACCCTGCCGGGCAGCACCCCGGGTGAACGGGCGAATCCGACGGCGGCGAGGTCAGACCGCGCGGGCGGCGAGCGCCTTCTTGCGCCGACCGAGAACACCGACCGCCCCGAGCGTCGCTGCGCCGAGTGCGGCGACACCGATGCCCGCGGTGTTGATCTTGCGTCCCACCGCGGCGTCGATCGAGTACCTGCCCGGACCGGTCAGCGCCAGCGCGGCCGAGGCGAGACCGAGGACGGCCGGATACTCGAATCCGCCCTCCTGAGCGAAGAATCCGCTGGGCCGGTGCACATCGGCCGCCGCGAGCATCGCCGCACTTCCGGCGGCCGCCGCGAGACGTGTCCCGGCACCCAGCGCAACCAGGCCGCCCGCGGCCTCACTGGCCCCGGCCGCCAACGCCGAGGTGCGGGCGGGCTCGAAGCCCATCTGCTGCATGCCCGCGGTGGTTCCCTCCAGGCCATGCCCGCCGAACCAGCCCGCGAGCTTTTGGGTGCCGTGCGCGAACAGTGTGGCTCCCACCGCCAGTCGCAGCGTGAGCAGACCGGCGTCGAGTGCCTTGGAACTTGTCGAGTCATTGGATGCCATGAAATTGGACCGTAGTCCGCTTAGCCGTCGGAATGCCAACCAACAAGGGGAAGATGTGAGTGAACAGACACCCGGTGGCACCGCGGACCCGGACCACCCCGGCGTGGGTGCACCCGGGAGCCGATGGGGCGTCGTAGCGTGAAGACATGAGGTTCCGGTCCGACTTCGAACGCCTCGCCACCCTCGACGCCGAGACGATCGCGCGCGTGCTCGACGAGCGGCGCACCGACACCGCGGCGCTGATGTCGATCGTGACCGACTGTCTCGACGAGTCGCTCGACCTCGACGCGGAAGCCGACGAGGCCGAGTGCCGCGACGACACCGACCGTGCCGCCTACCTGCGCCAGGAGGCATCCGCGTGGCGGGCAACGGTCACCGCGCTGCGCCGGGTGATGGTCCATCGGTCGACGGCAACCCCTGTCGATGGCAACCGCCGGGGCGTCGCATGAGCGAACACCCGCGCACTCTCGTGCTGCTGCGGCACGGCAAGTCGGGGTATCCCGCGGGGGTGCCCGACCATGATCGGCCGCTGGCCGAACGCGGACGACGTGAGGCGGCGCTGGCCGGCCAGTGGATGCGCGACGAGGGTCTCGTCGTCGACGCGATCCTCTGCTCCAGCGCGACCCGCACCCGGCAAACCCTCGAGCGCACCGGGATCACGGCGCCGACCACTTTTCTCGACGAGATCTACGGCGGCACCCCCGACGACATCCTGGAGGCGCTGCGTGTTCACGCGCCCGCCGGCGCGAGCACGCTGCTGGTGGTGGGACATGAGCCCGGGATGCCGGACACGGCGCTCTCCCTCGACCCCGACGCAACCATCGAACGGTTCCCGACCTCGGCGTACGCGGTCGTGGCGGTGGGTACCCCGTGGGCCGAGATCGGGCTCACACCCGATCCCGGTGCACGTCTGTTCGGCGTGCGAATCCCCAGGGCATGACCGTGCCGCCCCGCCGCCTCACGCCCACCCCGCCGGACTGAGGAAAGAGCTCGGTAGCAACTCGGAAGTCGTTGCGCTACCATCACGATTGCGTAATTGCGTAATCCATGAATCCATGGGTTGCCTCACCCCGATCGCCGTCAGCGAGGAAGATTCCGCAATGTCAGACAACTGGCCGCAGCCGCTCTACGAGATCAAGGCGAATCTGTTCAAGGGACTCGCCCACCCCGTTCGTATCCGGGTGCTCGAGATCATCTCCTCCAACGAGGAGCCGACGCCGGTGAGCGAACTGCTCCGCGTCACTGGCATCGAAGCCACCACGATGTCGCAGCATTTGGCCGTCCTCAAGCGCCACCGCGTGGTGCGCAGCCGTCGGGGCGGAAACGCGGTGTTCTACGAACTGGCCAACCCCAAGGTGGCCGACCTTCTCGTGATCGCGCGGTCATTCCTCGGCGACACACTCGGCGTCGCCCGTGACCAGCTCGACGCCATGTGGGCGCTGCCCCCCGTGACACCGCGGTGAGCGCCGGACATCCCCCGATCGCACGCAGACTCCCCGGCCATCTCCGGTCGCTCCATCCGGAGCGACTCGCATCGCTGCTGCCCGGCCGCTCTGACTACGCCGGACTTCGCCGGACGTGGAAGGGCGACATCCTCGCGGGCATCACCGTCGGCGTGGTCGCGCTCCCCCTCGCGCTGGCGTTCGGCATCAGTTCGGGAGTCGGCGCCGCCGCGGGTCTGATCACCGCGGTGATCGCCGGCCTCGTCGCCGCGATCTTCGGCGGTTCACACGTTCAGGTGTCGGGTCCCACGGGCGCGATGGCAGTGATCCTCGCGCCGATCGTCGCCCAGCACGGCATCGGATCGATCGCGTTGGTCACGGTGTTGGCCGGGCTCATCGTGCTCATCGCGGGCGTGGTGGGTCTCGGTCGGGCCGTCACCTTCATCCCGTGGCCGGTCATCGAGGGATTCACCCTCGGCATCGCGATCATCATCTTTCTGCAACAGGTACCCGCGGCGTTCGGCGCGAAAGCCCCGGCCGGGGAGCGCACGCTGCCCGCCGCGATCGACGTGGTGGCGCACGCCGACTGGGCGGTCGCGGCCCGCACGCTGGGTGTGGTTGCCCTCATCGCAGTGCTGATGGTGGTCCTTCCGCGCATCCATCGCGCGATCCCGGAGTCGCTGACCGCGGTCATCGTCGCCACCCTTGTGGTGCAGTTCGGGCACATCGATGTGACGCGCATTGGTGAGTTGCCCTCGCACCTGCCCGCACCCACGCTGCCGCACGCGGATCCCGCGGCGATGAAGTCGCTGCTCGGCGCGGCACTGGCGATCGCCGCACTCGCCGCCATCGAGTCACTGCTCTCCGCACGCGTGGCGGCCACCATGTCGCCCACCGGCCCGTACGATCCCGACCGCGAACTGAGCGGGCAGGGTCTGGCCTCGGTGGCGTCGGGACTGTTCGGCGGTATGCCGGCCACCGGTGCCATCGCCCGCACCGCGGTCAACGTCCGGTCCGGTGCGCGCACCCGCGTCTCGGCGATCGTGCACTCGGTGTTCCTGCTCGGCGTCGTCTATCTGGCCACCGGCCCGGTGTCGCAGATCCCGCTCGCCGCACTCGCCGGCGTGCTGATGGTGACCTGCTTCCGGATGATCTCGGCGTCGACCGTCGTCAAGATCATGCGCTCCACGCGCTCCGACGCCGTCATCTTCGTCATCACCGCCATCATCACCGTGTGCTTCGACCTGATCGAGGCCGTGCAGATCGGCATCGTGGTGGCCGCGTTCTTCGCACTGCGGCAGGTGGCCAAGCGCTCGAGCGTCACCCGTGAACCGCTGCCCGGCGAACCGCAGCCCGGCGACGACCGGATTGCGTTGCTCCGCCTCGACGGGGCGATGTTCTTCGGTGCCGCCGAACGCATCTCGTCGGCGATGCAATCCGACGCGGGACATCCCGCGGTGGAGGTGGTGATCATCCGGATGTCACATCTGGGCATGCTGGACGCGACCGGAGCACACACGCTGGAGGAGATCGTCAGCGACCTGGAGTCGCGCGGAATCACCGTGATCATCAAGGGCGTACAGGCAGAGCATCTTCGGCTGCTCGAAGGTGTCGGCGTGATCGACGCCCTACGTCACGAGAATCATCTGATGGATTCCCTCGACGACGCGGTGGCCCACGCCCGCGAGCACCTCGTCGCGGCGCCGCACTGACTCGGCTGCCCCGGGCCGCTCAGCCGCCGGTGAACGGAGCCACCGCGACGCACGGCACCGGCCGCGGGTGCGCGGGATCGAGCGCGTTGAGAACGAGCGCTGCTGCGCGCCGGTCATAGACCAGTGACAGATGATCGGAATGATCGGCCGCGCACCCGTCCTGCACGGTGATGTTGGTGACATCGGTGCCGGGCGGTCCGGGCAGCAGACCGTCGGTGTAGTGCGCGTTGACCTCGTCGTAGCGGGTCACGATGTTGGTGTAGCGGATGCCGCGTTGGTACGGGCTGGGTACGCGCACCGCGTCGTGGAAGTCGGTGCCCGCCGGCCGCGGCGTACACCCGGCACACGTGGGGTCGGCCCGCCGCTGTCGGCCCAGCCGATCCTTGAGCGCGCCGATCACGTCGCTGCGGGTGTCGCCGAGATCATGTCCCTGCCGCCAATAGGGCGCCAGGGACACGTAATGGGCCACCCTGGGAGCGCCGCCGTAGTATTTCATCCAGTACACACCGACCTCGGTACCCAGCGAATGGCTGACGATGTTTACCTGGTCGGCGCCCGTCTCCCGCAGCACCTTGTCGACGAATTCCTTTACTTGCCAAGCACTCTCGGTCTTGTAGTCGAGCCCGCCCACCGCCGACGCCGGCCACGACGCGCCCAGCGGGGTGTAGGTGGGCGCGAACACGCAGTAACCCTCGTCGTGCAGGACCGGTGCCAGCCCCGCCCAGTTGGTCTGTCTGCCCCCGCCCACACCGTGCAACAGGACGACCGGCCGCGGGTGTTGGGGCGTCGGCCGGCACCCGAAGTCGTTGGTGCCGGCCAGGGAGCCACCCGGATTCGCGAGTTCGGCGCCGGTCCCGTCGCCCGAGTCGCGGGCGACCGGCGGCGCGGCGGGCGCGGCGGACGCCACCGCGGGACCGCCGACGATGGTCAACAAGGCGGGGGTCAAGGAGGCGGGGGTCAACAAGGCGAGGGTCAACAAGGCGAGGGCAGCGATCACTCCTGCCCGCCACCGCTGGTTCACGTTGACCCGCATCTGATTCTCCTCATCCGGCGCCGCCGGACGGCCGGCGGTCTCCTAGTCCGCTGTCACGTGCGTGGATTCGTCCACCGGCACGAGATCGAGCCGCACGCCGAGCAACCGCACCGGGCGGTCGGCCTCGAATCGGGCCAGCAGGTCGGCCACCACCGGATCGATCTCGTCCGCATCGGTGGTCGGTGCGGGCAGCTTACGCGACTTGGTCCGCGTGTAGAAGGTCGACGTGCGTACGGTGACCGCAACGCGAAAGGCTACCCGGCCCTCCCCGACCACCTGCGCCAGCAGCTCCTCGGTCAGTTCCGCTGCTGCCGAGAGCTTCTCGTCGGTTGTGACGAGATCGACGGGGAACGTGCGCGACTTGGAATGCGATCGCGCTTCCCACGGCTCCACCGTGATCGTCGCATCTCCCCCGCCGCGGCACAGCACATACAGCCAGTTGCCCTGATGCGGTCCGAACACCTCGATCAACCGCTCGCGCGGCGTCGCGATGAGTTCGCGGACGGTGGAGATACCTCGTGCGGTGAGCTTGTCCGCCGTCTTGGGACCCACGCTCCACAGTTCGCGGGTGGGACGATCTGCCATCAGTGCCAGCCAGTTGCGGTTGTCGAGCAGGAACACCTTGTCGGGCAGCGGCGCCACCGGAATCACGGATTGCCGTTCGGCGCCCTGCGGTAGCCGGTCGGGCTTCTTCGCGAACTCGGTGGCCATCTTCGCCCGCTGCTTGTTGTCGCTGATCCCGAGCGAACAGTCGAGGCCGGTCGCGCCGATCACCGTCGCGCGCATCCGGGCGGCGAGGTCGAGGATCTCGCGGTCACCGACCTCGTGTTCCCCGGCCCTGTGTTCCCCGACCTCATGTCCCCCGACCTCATGTCCACCGTCACGCCCGGGGCCGAGCTCTTCCACCCGCCCGATTTCCCCGACACCGATGTAGGCCTCGTCCCAGCCCCAGACCTCCACCGGATGGCTCAGTCCGCGAACGGCATCCATCACCTCCGCCGAGGCGGCATCGTAGGCGTCGGTGTCCAGCGGTAGATACACGGCGTCGCTCATCTTGCGGTATGCCGAGCGCAGCGGCATCCCGGCACGCACCCCTTCGGCGCGAGCCTCGTAGGAAGCGCAGGTGACCACCTTGCGGGGTTCGGTGGGATCGCCGTTCCCGCCGACGATCACCGGCACTCCCACGAGTTCGGGACTCCGAAGTCGTTCCACCGACACCTGGAACTGATCGAGGTCGATGTGCAGAAGCCACCGGAACCGTCGAGCAGCGGACGAGTTCACCCCACGAGACTACGTCCACCGGCGCACCAACAGCAGCGGCTCGGACCGGCGGATGAATACCGCCGGCCCGAGCCGTCCCCTCGTGCCGATCTCAGGTGGCCGACGCAATCCGCAGTGACGACACATCGAGCCCGACGTGCAGGCACGATGTTCGCAACGCGTGCGGGTTGTATCGCACGATCGACAGGTCTACGCCCTGCTCGTCGTCGGGGCCATCCGGGTCGCTTCCCCATCGGGTCGCGTCGGGAAGGGCGAAGAAGTGACTCGCCTTGCCGATGTAGATCGCCAGGAGTTGCCGATGCACGGGGTCGAACCCCTCGAGCGCATGGGCGAATACACGTCCGATCAGCGCCTTGTCGCGGTGCAACGGTGGCGGCACCAGATTCAGTCGTCGCGACGCGGTTCCGCAGTTGGTCGGGTCGGTCAGCACATGGAGAGCGACGAACAGGAAGGCCAACGCCACCAGGTCGACCTTGAACTCGTCACCGGACCGCCGGAAGTCCACCATCAGGCTGTGCGCTGCCCGCACCGTGAGACCGCCCTGAGACAGCGCGAATTGATCTGCCGCGCAACGGTCTTCACCGATCGCATCGATCAGCTGCCCGATCATCGCATCGAGGGTGCGATCATGGCGTTCGACGGCATCGTCGAGTCCGCGCAGGGTCTCGTCGACCAGCGCGAATCGCTCCGGACTGCCGCGCAGCAACTCGAGGCCGGGTAACACGATGGCCTTTTCGATCTCGATGGCCTCGATGAGAGGCGCGGGCCGGAGAAAGTGGGCTTCACGGCGCGCGGGAACGTTGATCTGCGCTAGCTCGGTCACATCATCCTCGTTTCGCCTCGACTACCACATGGGACACGAATCACGTTGGCGAAGAGGGATTCTCGCGACCGGGACGGCAACGTGGACATACCACGCCTACGGTAACGAACTCCCCCCACCGCGAGCTACTCACGAGTAGCTTACTGACCCGTAGGTAACGGTAAAGTATGCCGCCGACGTTGTCCACACCGAATCGTGATCCTTGACACATTGATCCGGCGATTCGCGATCGTCCGAGGTCAGTACATCTCGGGGCGCCGATCCGCGAGATACGGGAAGCGCCGCCGGGATTCGGCGATTTCGGCGCGGCGGATCTCGGCGATCACGAGTTCGGGTTCGCGCCCGGCACGCGCGAGCACCATCCCATCGGGACCGATCAACTCACTCAGCCCGCCGTACGCCAGATCGCCCTCGGTGCCGCAGTAGTTCGCGTACGCGACGGCGATCTGGTTCTCCAGTCCGCGGGCGGGTAGCAAAATGGTCTGCACCGCGTCGTATTCGGGCATGTTTGCCGTCGGCACGCACAGTACGTCGATGCCGTCGACAGCGAGTCGTCGCGCGAGTTCGGGGAACTCCACCTCGTAACAGATGAGCAGGCCGAGCGACCATCCGTCGAGGTCGACCACCGCTGGCGGCTCTGCTCCGGCGCTCACCGCAGCGCGGTCGATCTCACCGAACAGCTGGGTTTTGTGGTGGGCGGCGAGTTGCCGCCCGGACGCGTCGACCAGGCGGACGGTGTTGTAGACGTGATCATCCGCGCTCAACTCGGCGCAGCCGTAGAGGATCGCAATGCCGGTTCGCCGCGCGATCCCGGACACCGCGTCGGCCAGCGGGCCGCCCGACACGGGGTCGGCGAGTCGGCGCGCGGTGGCCGCATCGATGTTGTAGCCGGTGGCGAACATCTCCGGGGTGATGAGCAGATCGGCTCCCTCGGCGGCGGAGTCGACCGCCGCGGCCTCGAGCCTGCCGAGGTTTCCATCGACGTCGTCGGGCAGGGATTCGCACTGCAACAGCGCGATACGAAGTGTTTCGGCATTCATGTGATCATTCTCCGATGTCGACGGGCCCGAGGTCGGCGAAGACGTCACCTGGTCCGGGATTGCCCGGGTGACATTGTCCACCAACGTGATT
Source organism: Gordonia sp. NPDC003429 (assembly GCF_053588575.1). Lineage (NCBI taxonomy): Bacteria > Bacillati > Actinomycetota > Actinomycetes > Mycobacteriales > Gordoniaceae > Gordonia > Gordonia sp. NPDC003429. The sequence continues at coordinate 81,803 of NZ_JBSFQF010000009.1, read as the reverse complement.
GAGCACTCCCCATACGGCGTTGAGGCCCGTCTGCACCGCACCCTCCACCCAGGCGGGCGTGAACGACACGTCGTCGCCGGCGATGAAGATGCCCCGCTCGGCGTCGGGGAGCCCCTCCTGATTGTGGAAGTGTCCGTACATGCGGGTGTTGTAGCGGTAGTGGCCGGGCAGCGCACCCTTGAACGCGCCCAGGAAGTTGGGGTCGTCCTCCCATGAGACGGTGATCGGCCGCCCCACGATGTGCCCGGCGATGTCGACGTCCGGATAGATCTTGGCCAGCGCCGACAGGGCGAGTTCCACCCTCCGTTCCACCGGATGGGGCAGCACCTTGAGGGCATCGCTCATCCACGTGTACGAGAGGCAGATGACGCCGGGCCGGTCGGGGCCGTTGTCGAACAGGTAGGTGCCGCGGGTGAGACGATCGGTCAACGTCATGCTGAGCACGTCGCGGCCGGTGACGGGATCGGTGTCCTTCCAGAACGGGCGGTCGACCATCACGAAGGTCTTCGACGACTGCATGTAGCGAGTGCGATCCAACGCCATCCAGAGGTCCTGGCTGAACAGCGATTCGTCGCACTCGATCTCGGTGGACAGCAGCCACGCCTGGCAGGTCGCGATCACGGCCGGGAACACGCGGGTGTCGCCCCAGCGGTCGGTGACCTCGATGCGGTCGCGGCCGAGTCGGCGGATGGCGGCGACCCCGGCCTTGGGCACCCCGCTGTGCAGCGACGACAGGCTGGTGCCCACCGGCCAGTGCGCGATGCGGTGGGGTGTGTCGCTCCACAGTCGACGTGGTACCTGTTCGGCGCCGCCGACGATCAGGTACTGATCGCTGTCGCAATTGGTCACCACCACCCGCAGGATCTCGAGCATCGAGTTGGCGAAGTCGGAATCCCATCCGCCGGTGCCGAATCCGACCTGTCCGAACAACTCGCGATGCCGGAACGAGAGTGAGCCGAACTCCTCGGAGGTGGCCAGGAAGTCGTAGAAGCTCCGGTCGTCCCACTGATGAACCAGCTCGTCCCACATCTTCTTCAGGGCCACGGTGTCGCGCGCGCGGATGGCGTCCTGGAGTCCGGAGAAGCCTGCGATGCGTTCGAGCGCGGTGTCCCAGGCGTCGGCGACCTCGCGGTAGATCGGCGGCAGGTCGTCGAGCGTGCGGGCATAGTGTGTGCGGCCGCCGAGATCGACCACGGTGGAGCCCGCAGCCTCGGTCAGCGGGTTGGGAAACGGCTGCGCCCGCAGTCCCAACGAGTCGACGTAGTGGAAGAACGCACGCGAGGAGATCGGGAACCGCATGCCGCCGAGTTCGGCCACCTCCGGTTCGCCCGGGACGAACGGCTCCGACCGCAGTCGGCCGCCGATGCGGTCGGCCTCGTAGACCACCGGTCGTAGTCCGAGCCGCATCAGCTCGTACGCGGCCACCATGCCTGCCATCCCCGCGCCGATGATGGCGACCTCGGTACCCCGCGCGTGCTCGGGCACCGTACCGAGCCCGGAGGGGTGGGTGATCCAGTCGTCGTAGGCGAACGGGAAGTCGGGGCCGTAGATCGTGACGGGAAGATCGGCGAGAGGGCGATCACTGAGTGGGGCGTCGGGCTGCACGGCTCAAGGATATTGGCCCGTGCAGAAGGCCGCCGAGCGTGCCCAGATCTCGATCGAGCGTGCCCACAACCCCGTCGAGCGTGCCCAGATCTCGATCGAGCGTGCCCACATGCGCGTCGGTAACACTCCTCCGGGCACGCTCAACCCGACAGTGGGCACGCTCAACCCGAACCCCGGCGTCACGAGCCGACAGCCACTCTCAGTGGCGCAGGTCACATAGATGGCCGGGAACTGCGCGCTGCGGCCGCTCGACTACTCCTCACGACACCGATGAGCCGCGCCGCGGCGCCGCACCATCACACAGCCGGTCAGACCCGACCTCCGACGAAGGACAACCGACACGTGGTCAACACCAGATCCGAGTCCGCCCATGCCCCGACCGAGCAGCCCAGCGCGATCGACCCGCCCAGCCCGGACAGCGGTTCGGGTCGACGGCCCGCGTCGGCGGCGCAACGCTGGCGTCCGCTTCTGCTGCGGTGGCACTTCTACGCGGGCATTCTCGTGGGCCCCTTCTTGCTGGTCGCGGCGGTCACCGGCTTGCTCTATTCGGTGATTCCACAGATCGACAGAGCCGTGTATTCACACGAACTCACCGTCGACGCGTCAGGCGAGCGCACACTGCCCCTCGGCGAGCAGGTGACCGCCGCGCGCCGGGCCCATCCCGAGGGCACCATCGCCTCGGTCACCCCGGCACCCGGCTCCGGGGACACAACACGCGTGGTGCTGGCCGTCGACGACGTGCCGGCCGACCACAACCGGACCGTGTTCGTCGACCCGTACACGGGAGAGGTTCGCGGTGCGTTGACCACGTTCGGCGAGTGGCTGCCGGTGCGATCGTGGTTCGACGACCTGCACCGCAACCTGCACCTCGGCGTGATCGGCCGCAACTACAGCGAGATCGCCGCCAGTTGGCTCTGGGTGGTGGCGCTCGGCGGGCTGATCCTGTGGATCGGGTACCGGCGCCGAACGCACAAACTCCGCCGACTGCTGGTCCCCGACCGCGATGCCCCGGTCCGTCGACGCCGGCTGAGCTGGCACGGCGCCGTGGGTGTGTGGATCATCGTCGGCTTGCTGGCGCTGTCGGCATCGGGCCTGAGCTGGTCGCGGTACGCCGGTGCGAGCATCGGCGAGTTGCGCACGACGATGTCGTGGACCACCCCGTCGGTGGACACCGACCTGTCGGCAGACACCACACCGTCGCCCGCACACCACGAACACGACTCAGCCACAACAGTATCCGCCCCAACGATGTCCACGTCGGACTGGACGTCGGTCGACGAGACCGCCACGCGATCGGGGTTGCGCGGCCCGATGGTGATCAGCCCGCCCGCCACCGACGGCGCCGCATGGTCGGTGGCCGAGAACAATCGCGGGTACCCGAGCCGCTACGACGCCATCGCCGTCGACCCGCATGACTTCGCGGTCACCGACCGCGTGGACTTCGCGCAGTGGCCGCTCGCCGCCAAGCTCACCTCGTGGGCGATCAGCGCCCACATGGGCCTGTTCGGTGTGGTCAACCAGGCCCTGCTCGCGCTGCTGGCAATCGGATTGATCACCGTGATCGTGCGCGGCTACCTGATGTGGTGGCGGCGACGACCCACCCGTGGCGGCCTGCCCAAGGCCCCCGGGCGCGGCTCGTTGGGGTCGCTGCTGCCCGCCGAGGCCCTCGGGCTGGTTGCGGTGGTCGCGGTGATCGGCTGGTACGCACCATGGTTCGGAATCCCGTTGGCGCTCTTCGTGATCGTCGACACCGCCTGGGGCATCCGGGCGTCACAACGCGCCGTGGGAGGTCTGCGATGATCGAGAACCTCCTGTTGCGGTGGGTCGTCACGATCCTGTTCGCCCTCGCGGCCGCGCAGTGCGTGTACGCCATTGCGCGGCAACGGATGACGTGGCCCGGCTACGTCGGCCACATCCTGCACTTCATCATGTCGGTGGCGATGCTGGTGATGGCCTGGCCGTTCAGCATGAGCTGGCCCACCACCGGTCCCGCGATCTTCTTCGGCATCGCAGCGCTCTGGTTCCTGGTCAGCATGGCGATACCGGCGTCGGCCCGAGGCCACGACTGTGGTTGCGGGGAGATCTGCACGTGCGGCGCCAACTGCGGCTGTGTGCCACCGACCGACTCGGTGTACGGCCGCGGGGTGGCCGTCTACCACGCGCTCATGATGGCCGCGATGTCGTGGATGTATGTGGTGATGAACGGGACTCTGCTGCCGGGCGGGGATCAGGGCATGACCATGGGCGCGGGCGCGACCCGCGTGTTCCTCGCGTTGGGCGACCAGACGCTCGGAAGCGGACGGCTCCTCCTGGCCCACGATCACGGCGACGACGCGACGATGCCGGGCATGGACATGGACATGGGTCACGCCACCCAGCCCGGCTACGTCACGCCGATCAACTGGATCATCACGATCGGGTTCGCGGTGGCCGCGGTGGTGTGGCTGTACCGGTTCTTCGAGCGCCGTCGACGCGCGGGAAACCCCGCCAACGTCATGGCCTTTTCCGGATACCTCTGCCAGGTGTTCATGGCTGCCGGCATGGCGATCATGTTCGGTGTGATGCTCTGAGGCCTTACCGTCATCGACGATTCAGGTGTGTGCTTCGGCACCCGCGCGGACGCCGTTGACGGTCTTCAGCAGATCTGTTCGGTCGCCGGGGGTTCCGGTGAGGACCGTGAAGGCCAGGGTGTCTGCGGGACCCCCGGGTTTCGAGGCGTAGGCGAAGCGCATCGCCAAGCGGATGGCGGGCTGATTGTCGATGGTTCCCCGCAGATCGGCGAACGTCGTCGACGGGTCGGAGTTCACCCACCGGTACGGTTCGATTCCCAGCCTGGTGCCGAGCGCGTCGTTGTCGGCGGGGGTGCATGCCGCCGGGCACGACTCGATGCCGACCACCCCACCCGTTCGCTGCGTCAGATCCTTGCGACCGCAGCTCGCCACGGCCGTTGTCTTCACGTCGTCGGAGCCGCCGACGCACACCCAGTCGGACGGGATCTGGAACGAGAACGGGACGCCGCCGACGTAGGACACCCGTGACGGGTTGTCGGCGGCACCGAAGGTGGGACCGCTGACGAGGCCGGGCGGCCCGTCGGAGGATGCGCTCGTGGTGGTGCCGGTCGAGGTCGGGCTCGGGATCGACGACGTGGTCTGCTGCGCGGAACCGGCGGAGGAATCACGGCCGGTCGCCACGACGATCAACGTCGCGACGATCGCGATCACCGCGACCGTGGCGAACAGTCCCGCGAGAATCATCGACGTGCGTGGCGGCCGGGGCGTGAACGGGTTCGGTGCGTAGGGGTTCGGGCCTGGAAGCTGCTGCGGTGGATACGGCTGCTGCGGTGGGTACGGCTGCTGCGGTGGTTGCGGCTGCTGCGGTGGTTGCGGCTGCTGCGGTGGTTGCGGTGGGTACGGCTGCTGCGGCCCCCACTGTTGCCGCGGCTCCCGACCGCCGCCCATTCCCGTCACGACACCCCGCCTCGTAGTCCGCGTTTCGACTATCGGTCACCTTATCCGGTCGCGCGGACACCGGGCACGGCCGATCACGGACATCAGTTGTCCGCTATTGCCGAGATGCTGAGCCGGTCAGCATGTCCCGTGCCCCCGACCGGGGCCGATCACCGGAGGTCATCATGGATTGGACGCTCGAAGTCGCCTTTCTGCCCGTCACCGACGTCGACGGGCCAAGGAGTTCTACACGGGCATCGGCTTCCATCCCGACCACGACAGTTCACCGTCGGACGAGATCCGGTTCGTCCAGATGACCCCACCCGGCTCGCAGTGCTCGATCGCATTCGGCACCGGGATCGTCGACGGCGCCCCGCCCAACCCCGGAACCCTGATGCTGTGCGTCTCCGACATCACCGCCGCCCGCACCCAACTGCTGGCCGCCGGCGTCGACGTCAGCGATGTCGACATTCAGTCCTGGGGTCACTTCGTCTACTTCGACGACCCCGACGGCAACCACTGGAATGTGCAGTATCTGCCGTATCGCCACAAGGGATGACGGCTACCTGGTAATTGTGTAATCATGTAAGCATGACTTCATCAACCGTGTCGGATCGGGTCGGCGGATGGTTCATCGGCCGCCTTCCCGAGTCGTGGCAAGCCGAACCCCCGACCATCACCACCGACCGCGAAGAGATCGTCGTCCGATTGACGATCCCCGACGTCGAGCTCGGCGAAAACGCCACAGATGCGGCACGACAGGAAGCGCGGGCCGGACGTGCCAAAGCATTCCGCGAGGACACCCGCGCCGAGCGGATGAGTATCGCCCGCGAGGCCGAGCACCGATTCGACGCGAAGGTCGCGTGGGGGGTCAGCGTGGGCGACCACAGCGAACTGTGGACTCACCTTGCGGTGCCGGTGATGACCCGCCTGCGCCAGCCGCAGCGGCAGGTACTCGACACGTTGGTGGCCGCAGGCGTGGCCCGGTCGCGAGCCGACGCGCTGGCCTGGTGTGTGCGGCTGGTGGGTCAGCACGAAGACGACTGGCTCGCCGAATTGCGTGCTGCGATGCGATCGGTCGCCGACGTGCGTGACAAGGGCCCCACCGCCTGAGCATCACCGGGCTGATCCGCATCCGACCGACCACCCCGCGGTACCAGTAACACGCCGATGACACATGCAATCACGAAGCAGCACAACGTGATCCACGGCCACGCGGTGCGTTCCATCGAGTCGGTGCGCACGTCGACGTCCGCACCCAGCAGGGCCCGCTGCGCTGCGTCGTCGCAGACGAACCACACCACGGCGGCGATGCCCAGGGCGGCCACCGCGATGGCGGCGTATCCGGCGCGTGCCCGACGATAGGCCGGGCTGGCCGACCAGAGCGCGATCACCGCGAGCAGGCATGCCGCCGCGAGCGCCACCGCACCGCACATGCCACCCACCCCCGCCACCGAGATGTCGGACGCGGTCCCCGCGTGCGTGACGGCCGACGACGCGACGTCGGGTGATGCGGGCACCGGAAACCCTTGTGCACGTATCCAGGTCGCGAACACGGCGGCTGCGGCGAGAACCGCCGAGGCGAGCAGCGCCCCCGACAGCCAACCCGCCCCGGAGAGCCGACCGCCGGTGGGGCGCACCTGATCGCCCGGGGCGCTCACGGGGTGGGCGGGGCCGGAGCGGCAGGCGTCTGGCCACCGCCATCGCCACCGCCACCGGTCGAATCCTGTGGCGCCAGATCCGGTGTCCCGTCGCCGGCGGAGCCGTCCTGCGCCGCGCCCGCAATTCCCGCCACGTCGGTGATCAGCCAGTTGTCGTCACGGTCGAGGGTGATGGTGTAGGGAGTGACGGTGTTGAGTCCCTTGGGATTCTGCGTGCTCGTCATGTGTGTGGAGACGAACACCTGCACCACGAACTGCCGGTCGGAGCGGATGTCGACGGTCTTGGCGGCGATCAGCTTTGCGGTCTGCGACCACTGCACCTCCTGGATCAGCGGGGTCAGCGTGCTCACCGCAACGTCGAATCGCGAATTGAGCTCGGGTGCGGTCCCCTTCTTCAACGACGCCGACCACGGCTTGAGATCCTTGTAGTCGAAGGTGGCCGCCCCCACCGCATACTTTCCGGCCACGGTCTCGGCGGTCGCCTTGTCCTGCGCCAGCGTTCGGGCCGCGGTCAGATCGTCGGATCGCGTGACGAGCAGACTCGCCAGAACGGCGACGGCGATCAGTGCGGCGACGCACAGCGCCGACATCGCGGTGATGACCGGATGCCGACGCGGATTCAGGTACTCGCGCAACTCGCCTGCCACCGAACGCTTCTCGGGCTCGGGCGCCGCCGCGGGCGCTGTGTTCTCGGCCGACTCGGCGCCCTTGCTCTTCTTGTTCTTGTTCTTCTTCGGCTTCTTCGGCTTGTCCGGCGCCCCCGAGTCGGGTTCGGTGGCCGCGCCGGCGTCGAGAGTCGTGTCGTCGGCAGCGGTGTCCTCGGTGTCCGGTTCGGCGTCGACATCGGTGTGTGTTGTCATCTCGGGTTCCCCTGTCATTCGGTCACGTAGGTCATTCGGTCACATCGGTCACTTCGGTACGGTCACGTTGAGTTGAAGACTGTCGCCGGGCAACACCTTCATGGCCTGCTCGAGCAGGGTGGCGATGTCGAGGTTGGCCAGCAGCGATCCGGACCGCTGCGCGGCCGGAAGCAGTGCCGAGGCAATGGCGCCCATCGGCGGGGCGATCGTGCCGACCGTGGTGGCCGCGCGATTCAGCGACGGTTTCCAGCGTTCGCGGATCAGCCTGCCGCCGTCGGTGAATGTCGAGAACGGCTCCACCGCGGTGACCACGTCACGGATGCTTCGGCCCGCGTACTCCAGTTCGGCCCGGGTGGGGCGCAACGCAGGTCCGATCCACGCGCCGTCGCGCAGCATGGTGGTGGAGTTCCCGATGATCTTCTCCAGCGAGGGTTGCGAGTAGATCATGGTGGCCGCGAGCACCTGCGCCGCGGGAGTGAGCCGCTCGATGTCCGACTCGGTACCGGCCAGTGCGGTGGCGAGAGTGTCGACGAGATCGTTGATCAGCGACGAATCCACCTGATCGAGCAGTGTGCGGGTCGAACCGAGCAATTCGGGGACCGACGCCGGCACCTCCACCGCCGACGCCCGCAGGGTCTGTCCGCTGCGGATCGGCGGGGCCGTGGTCCCCTCGACCGGACGCAGGAAGAGACCGGATTCGCCGATCATCGACTGGTTTTCGATCACCAGCGCACTGTTCGCCGGTATCGCGTAACTCGCATCGTAGGAGATGCCGATGTGGACGTTACCGGCGCCGGCGTAGTCCACCGATGTCACCGAGCCGATCGGCACGCCACGATAGAGCACAGCCGATCCCGCATGCAGGCCATTGGATTTGGGTGCGGTGATGGTGGCGGTCGTCTGCTCGGAGAACGTGCTCATGTTGAGCACGCCCATCGACAGGTAGGCGAGCGAGACGACGAGCACCGCCAGCGTCGCGATCACCGACCACAGGTAGCGCGGTTTCACCGGATCGCCCCGATCATGCGGAGCACCGCGGTCACCGACGTGGTGACCTCGGCCCGGTCGGCTCCGGCGGTCACCTTGTCCACGGAGATCCCGCCGTTGCGGGCGAACGGCACCAGCTTGGTGGTGGTCAGGTCGATCACCTTGCCGATGTTGCCGTTGAACTCGGTCGACGTCGCCGAGTAGCTCCGCAACAGCGGCACGATCTGTGCCATGAACGGATTGAGCTGCGCCAAACGCGGTGCCAGCCAGCTCAATCCGATCGCCAGCGCGGCCGAGCCCGCCACCAGCTTGAATCCCTCGCTGATCGAGGCAGCCACTGAGCTGACTCCGAACTGCCCCTCCGGACTCATCGCGAACCCCAGATTGCCCGGGTCGGCGGCGATGTCGTCGGTGGTGGTCTTCAACGTGTCGATCATCGATCCGAGTTCGGCGGTGCCGCGCGCGAGATCCTGGATGTCCTCGGCGCCGACCCGGGAAGCGGCGGGCAGATTCTTGTCGGCCACGTCGACGGAACCGTTGACCCGGCGGATCGCGTCCTGCACCCGCATCACCGAGCCGCCGGACATGAAATCGGCGAGATTGGTGATGATGTCCTCGATCTGCGGTCCCGGGTCGGTGTCGTGCAGTCCGATGGTGTCGCCGTCGCGCATGGTCGCCGTCGACGGCGTCGCGGGTGGGATGAGCGCCACGTAGATGTCACCGAGCAGGGTGGACTGTCGCAGTTCTGCCCGCGTGCCCACCGGGAGCTGCGCCTGCGGCGTGATGCCCAGCGTGAGCCGCGCCGCCTGGGGTACCAGCTCGATGGACTCCAGCGAACCGATCTGGGTGCCGCGCGAGAGCACCCGCGCACCCAACGGGAGGTTGACCACCGAGGTGAAGTCGACGTAGATCGTCTTCGACGCCGCCGACGACGTCAGTGCGGGAAGCAGATTGGCCGGATTGGTCCCTCGGCCGAGGGCGACGACGGCCAAGGCGAGGACCACGGCCACCACACACAGTGCGGTACCCACACGGCGTCGGATCATCGGGATCGACCTCCTTGGATGGCCGACGCGATCAGCGCCGACACGTCGACCTCGGCGGTGCGCCCGCTTCGCGGATCGCATCTGCCGGTTCGGCTCGCATTCACCAAAGCGCACAACGCCGCGCTGCTCGCGGTGGTGGCCACTACCTTCGGCGACCGGTACGACACCGCGAATCCTCCTGCGGACCGATTCAGCGAGGTGGACAGATTCGTGGCGATGCCCGGCGTTTCACGAAGGATGGCGATCAGGTCGGGGGTCTTCGCGATGCCCACGTCGATCAGCGGTTGCGCGACGTCGGCGAGGTCGAGGACCGGTGGCAGCACGGTTCCCAACAGATCGTCGATGGCGGGTCCGGCCTGACCGAGTCCCTGGAAGATGTACACGAAATCCTCGATGAGCCTGCCCATCATGTGGGTCAACGACGCCGAGTTGACGCCGATGTCGCGCAACGAGTCCCAGTTCTGGGTGGTGATGTCGGTGAGCACGGCCAGGTTGTCGAACACGGTACGCATGTGCGCGAGGAACTCGTCGGGCTGTGCCATCAGCCCCGACATGTTGGTGATGATCCTGTTCATGTCACCGCCGGTGCCCGACACCTCGCGGGAGGCCACCGAGATCAGATCTCCCACGGGCTGCGACGTGTCGCTGCCCGATCCGCCGATCTGATTGAACATCGTCGTGAACGACTCGAACGCGGCGCTCACCGAGATCGGTGTGAAGGTCCGCGACAGCGGCACACAGGTTTCCGCGGCCAGTTGCGGGCCGCCCCGCGGATCGCTGCCCACCAGCTCCAGCCGGCGGTCGGCGAGCACCGAGTTGTTGATCGCCACCACCTTGAGATCCGGACTGAGCGGGCGGTTCTCTACGCGCATGCGCACCGTCACGTGCCCGTCGCGTGGTTCCAGCGAACTCACCGTGCCCACCGTCACCCCGCGGATGTTCACCGAATTGCCCGCATAGAGCCCTGCCGCGTCGGGGAGTTCTGCGCACAGCGACCGCGTATCGGCGGCCGTGGAGCGCAGGTACACCACCACACCGCCGGCGAGCACCGTCACGATGAGCAGTGCGGCGATCAGCGCGGGGGCGCGCCCGCGCAGGCTCAACATGTGCGCCCCGCGATCGGGATGCAGATCGACCGGTCGTCGATCACCTGGTCGGCGAAGTCGAGGGCGATCCCGTTGGGGTGCAGTGTTCTGGTCAACTTGTCGGCGATGCCGCGCAGGTCGACGATCGCATCGCCCATGCGGCGGGAGATCTCCTTGGTCTCCTCGGCGGACGCGATCACCTGCTGCAACGGCGGTTTGATCCTGGTCTGGTACGGCTCGCCGAGAATGCCGCCGACGTACAGCACGAGTTGCGCGAGCGCGTCGTAGGTGATGATGCCGCGATCCTTGTAGCCGATGATCAGCGACAGCACCGAATGGATACGGCCGATCATGGCGGTGATCGTGGCGCGCTGCGCGACCATTTCGGAGGTGTACTCGCTGCCCACATCGGCCACGCTCTTGAGCTGATCCTGTTGCTTGTCGAGGACCGCGGTCAGTTGCGCGACGTCGGACATGATGCCCCGCACCGCGCCCGGCGCGGCGTCGAGGCTGGTGGTCGCGGCGATCGCGGTGCCGCGCATTGTCAGTGAATCGATGCCGCTCGTGGTGCGTGCGGCGGCGTCGAGCACCTCCGACAACGAGTACGGCACCGACGTGCGTTGCGCGGGAATGGGTTGCGCGCCAAGGGGTGCGCTGCCCGCGGGTAGCAGCGCGACGTACGCGCCGCCGACCACGGTGAGCATCCGCACATCCAGCGAGGTCTGATCACCCAGCGCGACAGTCTGATCCACCGACAGGTCGACGTTCACGTTGTCGTCACCGAGGGACACGCGAGTGACCTTTCCCACGGTGATGCCGGCGATGCGGACCTCTGTGCCCTCCTTGATTCCCCCGGCCTCCGACATCACCGCGTGCACGGTGACACGCCCGGGTGGTTTGAGGTACAGCACCCCGGTGATGCCGATGAGCAGTGCCACCACGGCCACCACGCCGACCGCCCACAGAATCTGAGCGCGCCGCGACACCTGTTCGCGGACCGCAAAATCCTGGAGTCGGGTCAGGCCTTGCACAGCGTCACCCTTCCCCCACCGAGCAGCACGTCGCCCATCGGCGGCAACGCCACCTCACCGTGCGAGCAGGTGTCGTCGAATCCCAGGCGGCCCATGGCGTCGTTCACCGTCGACAGGAAGGTCGGCAACGCGCCGAGGATCCGCGTACTTGGTGGTGTTCGGGACGAGTTGCATGATGCGCGCGGAGATGTTGTCGTGCCCGCCGAGCGTCAGGTCGAAGGTGTTGCTCAGCAACTCGACGGTCGGCGGAAAGACCTTGGCGCCGTTGGCGAACGCCGACTTGAGCAGATCGAGCTTGGTCTCGAGGACGTTGAACAACTGGCCGAGCCCGTCGAGCATCACCTTGATCATGGCCGACTTGCCGTGCAATTCGGTCGAGATGACGCCGAGATTGTTCACGATCGTCTGGATCAGCGCGCGTTTGTCGGTGGCGAACCCGGTGAGCCGGTCGATGTCGCCGAGCACGTCGCCGATCCCGACGGTGCCCTCACCCTGGAGCAGGTCGAGCATGTTGCGGGCGAACGTGTTGAACACCTGTGGGTCGGCGCCCTGCAGCAGCGGACGTAAACCGTTGAAGAGCTTGGTGATGTCGAAGGAACCGACGGTCTCCGCGGCCGGTATCACCGTGTGTGGGTCGCGCGGGCGAGCCGGCGCGGCGCCACCGCTGGTCGGCTCCACCTCGGCCTTGGTGATCGCGAGATAGCGCTGACCGACCAGGTTCTGGAACCGGATCGCGAGACCGTCCTTGTCGGTCAGCCGGTTGGCGGTGCGGACGGTGAACTCCACCTCGGCAAGTCCCGAGGGCTGCAGCTCGATGTCGACGACCTTGCCCACCTGCACACCGCGCACCCGGACATCGGCGTTGCGGTGCAACCCGAACACGTCGGAGAACTGTGCGTGGTAGGTCTCGACGTCGCCGCCGACCGGCCGGTTGATCGCCTGCACGATCGCGTACAGCGCGAGGATCACCACGGCCAGGATCAGCAGGAGCCGTCTGGCGGCCGACGACGCGCTCCTCATGAGCCGCTCCTCGCCCCGGCGAGCAGCTGGTTCAGCGGTGTGGCCACGCCGGGTACGAGGTCGAGATTCGCCGAGACCGACAACGTGGTGCGCCCGGTGGCCGGATCGGTGTGGAAGGCGCCGCCGAAATGGTCGATCAACGCGCCCACCTGTGCGGGGGTGACCCCTTCCAGCGACTGCCGCATCGGCGTCGCGAATGCGTTGGTGAGGTCGAGGAATGCGCCGAACCCGGCCATGCCGTTGAACAGGGCTCCCATGCCGCCGAACAGATCTCCGATGTCGCCGATCATCTGAGTCACCTGCTCGGTGTAGTGGTGGTCGCTGAGCAGCGGGTTGGTGGTGATGGTGATGAGCGAGGTGATGGCGCCCGCTCCCGCGGCGCCCACGCCGTTGAGCGCGTCTGCGGCGGTCGGCAGCAGCGGAGCCAGCCGCGACGTCTGGCCCCGCTGCAGGGTCTGCAATGCCACCATCGCCGAAGTCAGGAACGGTGCCATGCGGATCGTGGTGTCGCTCAACTGGTTCAGCAGCGCAGTCAGTTCGGGTGTGAGAACCGGCAGGGTGAACGAGCCGGCACTGCGCACCGTCGCGGTCATGGTGTAGTCCGACGGCGGCTGCGCCAGCGCGATCACGCTTCCGCCGGTGACCGGTGAACCCGATCCGGTGGGGTTCAGGCGGACGGCGTCGGAGCCGAACAGGTTGCGGGACACAAAACTCACCGCGGTGTCCTGGGTCAGCTCACCCATGGCGTCGGGCCGCACGCACACCTCCATGCGGGTCACGTCGCGTCGGGAGACGTCGAGCCCGCACACCGAACCCACGGTCTCGCCACGGATGTCGACGGGAATCCCTTCCTGCACACCGTCGGGCAGCGAGGGCGCGTCGATCGCAAAGCGGACCGTGTCGGGTCCACCGGAGAACGGTTTGAGCACCAGCAGCGCGACCACAGCGGCGGCCACCAGCACGGCCACGATCCCCCGCATTCGCAGCGACCGTGAGGAGGGTTCCCTGGTTCTGGTCATGCGACGGTCCCGGTCATGCGAAGTTCAATCCGGAGTTGAGTCCCCAGAACATCAGCGACAGCACCATGTCGGCGGCCACGATCAGCACCAGACTCGCGCGGATGGCGCGGCCCGAGGCGATGCCCACCCCTTCGGGCCCACCGGAGGCGAAGTAGCCGTAGTAGGTGTGCGCGATGATCACCAGGATCGCGAAGACCACCACCTTGATGGTCGAGTAGACGACGTCGACAGGGCTGACGAAGGCTTCGACGTAGCGGTCGTAGGCGCCCGCGGAATTGCCGTAGATGACGCTGACGACGACGCGGGAGGACAGGTATGCCAGGCACAGCGACAGGAGATAGAACGGCACGATGGCGGTGACCCCGGCGATGACGCGGGTGCCCACGACGAACGGGATGGGCCGGATGGCCTGCGCCTCGAGGGCGTCGATCTCCTCGGAGATGCGCATCGACCCGATCTCGGCGGTCATCCGGCAGCCCGCCTGGGCGGCGAAACCGACGGCCGCGATGATCGGCGCCATCTCACGGGTGGCCGCGTAGCCGGTGATCAGCCCGGCCATCGGCGACAGATTCAGCGACGACAGCGAGGTGACGCCGAGGATGCCGATCATGCCGCCCACCGAAAGTCCCAGGATGGCAAGCACACTGGCGATCCCGCCGCCGACGAGGATCGATCCGTTGCCCCACGTGGTTTCCGCGAACGCCGCGAAGGTCTGGTTGCGGTAGGCGCGGATGGTGTGCGGGAGGCCGGCCAGCACGTCGAGCACGAAGGTGACCTGCCGTCCGATGTGCTCGAAGGGGCGACCGACCTCGTCGCCGACTCGCTCCATTCGCGGGAACTTGGTGCTCGGGATGAAGATCCCGGATCGCTGGGCCACCTCAGATCACCTGCGGCGGGATGAACAGGGTGGTGACCTGGGTGATGAGCACGTTGATGACCATCGACGCGACGATGCCGAGCACGACGGCGGCGTTCACCGCATCGGCCACACCGCGCGCTCCCCCGGCCGCCTCGAGGCCGCGGCGGGACGCGATCACCACCACCACGAACCCGAAGACGACCGATTTGCCCAGGCAGATCCAGAGGTCGGTGGTGGAGGCGTAGCTGCCGAACGACTGCCAGTACGAACCGGCGATGACACCCTGTCCGACGATCGCCACGATGAAGCTGGCGGCGACCGCGATCACGATGATCAGGACCGAGAGCACCGGCGCCACCAGCACCATCGCGACCATCCGGGGTGCCACGAGCCGCCTGGTGGGGTCGATGCCGAGCACGCGCATCGCGTCGATCTCCTCGCGAACCGTCCGCGCGCCGAGGTCGGCGGTGATGGCCGAGGCGCCCGCTCCGCCGAGCAGCAGCGCCGCGGCCATCGGGGCGCCCTGCTGGATGACGCCCATGCCGCCCACCGCGCCGGCCATCGACGTGGCGCCGAGGTTGCTGGTCAGGCCGCCGATCTGTACCGCGATGATGACGCCGAACGGGACGGCCATGAGCAGCGCGGGCAAAACCGTGATGCTGAGCAAGAACCACGCCTGGACGGTGGCCTCGCGGAAGGGAAAGCGGCCGCCGACCATGTCGGACACGGCGATGACCGAGGTGCGGACGCCGAGTCTCACGGTGCGGCCGAAGCCTTGCACACTGTGAGCCAATGCCACGTCCGATACCCCCGAGGTTCAATCTAGCACTTGTTTGGTTTTGAGACGAAGTGCCGCCATCGTTCCGACAAGGCCTCAGCGAGTATCACACACCTCGGTGACCGTTGTCACACATGATGCCAGAGCGTGGAACCTCACCTGCACGTTCTGGAGGAATCCGTTGGCTCGAAACGGACGTCGACGGAGCGGTCGGTTCGTCATGGCTGAGACACGACCGTGGGTTATGGTTCATCAATGTGGACCACGAGATGGCGCCCGGTGGCGGGTGACGGGAAGTGACGACGCTGACCACCGCCCACGATCGTCGCACCGAGGACCAGCGGAAACAGGAACGTCGGATCACTGAGGCCGCCGCGGTCGAGTTCATCCGATCCGGCGTCCGGCGCGCGAACATCGACCGCATCGCCGGTGACGCGGGGGTCAGCCGCAGCACCCTGTATCGCCGCTTTCCCACCAAGGACGATCTCGTCGCGGCGGTGATCCTGCAGCTGCGACGCGACTTCGTCCGGCAGATCGGTGTCGAGATCGGGGGTCTCGATCCGCGTGCGGCGGCCGTCGAGGGTTTCTGCCTGGCGATCAGTGAACTGCGCCGCAACGAACTGGTGAAATGCATCGTCGCCGACGACCCGGGGGCCATCGACCTGGTCATCGGCTTCGGCAGTCCCCATGTGGAGGCACTCGTCGGCGAGTTCAGCAACGACATCGTCGCCTCACTGCGCGCGGCGGGCGCCTCGATGCCCGACGAGGATCTACGACTTGTCGCCGAGACACAGTTCCGGCTGATCACGTCCTTCGCACTGACCAAGTCGCACGCACTCGACATCGACGACCCGCAGGCGGTGCGCCGCTATGCCGAGAAGTTCCTCGCGCCGATGATCTGGTAATGGTCACCGATATAACCGCGGCGTGATCGCGACGCGAAGACCATTATCGTCGTCACCCCGCGGAGCAACCGCGGTTATATCCGCACCCGACCACGACAACGGCCCCCGCACCTTTGAAAGGTGCGGGGGCCGTTGTGATCTCGACAGGCTCGATCAGCGGGTGGGGCCGATCAGCGGGTGGGGCCGATCAGCGGGTGGGGCCGATCAGCGGGTGGGGCCGATCAGCGATAGTCGCTGCCGAAGCCGTAGTCGTCGAGCGGCACCGCAGCGCCGGCGGGGGCACCGAAGGTGCCGTCCGGGCTGTAGTAGGTGTCGTCGTAGGACGGCACCGCGTAGGCGGCCGCGCGGGCCTCCTCGGTGGGCTGCACGGTGATGTTGCGGTAGCGGTTGATGCCGGTACCGGCCGGGATCAACTTACCGATGATCACGTTCTCCTTCAGACCGATCAGCTTGTCGCTGCGGCTGTTGATGGCCGCATCGGTCAGCACGCGCGTGGTCTCCTGGAAGGACGCCGCACTCAGCCACGACTCGGTGGCCAAGCTCGCCTTGGTGATACCCATCAGCACCGGACGTCCGGCGGCGGGCTCGCCACCCTCGGTGACCACCTGACGGTTCGCGCTCTCGAACTCGGCGCGCTCGACGAGCGAGCCGGGCAGGAACTCCGTGGAACCGTGATCGATGATCGTCACGCGACGCAGCATCTGACGCACGATGGTCTCGATGTGCTTGTCGTGGATCGACACACCCTGGCTGCGGTAGACCTCCTGGACCTCGTTGACCAGGTGCACCTGCACCTGACGCGGACCCATCACGCGCAGCACCTCGTGCGGGTTGGCCGAGCCCTCCATGAGCTGCTGGCCGACCTCGACGTGGTCGCCGTCGGCGAGGAGCCGCTCGGAACCGTCGTCGTGCTTGAACACGCGCAGGCGCTGACGCTTGGAGATCTTGTCGATGACCACTTCCTCGGAACCGTCGTCGGGGACGATGGTGATCTTGTAGAAGCGGTCGTCGTCCTCCAGGCGCACCCGGCCGGAGACCTCGGCGATCGGCGCGACACCCTTGGGCACGCGCGCCTCGAACAGCTCCTGCACACGCGGCAGACCACCGGTGATGTCGTCGCCGACACCACCCTGGTGGAACGTACGCATGGTCAGCTGGGTGCCGGGCTCACCGATCGACTGGGCCGCGATGATACCGACGGCCTCGCCGATGTCGACGAGCTTGCCGGTGGCCATCGACCGTCCGTAGCACATCGCACACACACCGGTCCCGGTGGTGCAGGTGAGCACCGAGCGCACCTTGACCTGCGTGATGCCCGCGGCGAGCAGGGCTTCGATGGCCGGGTCGCCCAGGTCGTGTCCACGCTCGACGACGACGTTGCCGTCGGCGTCGAGGGCATCCGAGGCCAGCGTCCGCGCGTAGGTGGAGGTCTCCACGTGCGCGTCGCGGATCAGGGTGCCGTCGGCCAGCTTCTCCGCGATCGTGGTCATGATGCCGCGTTCGGTACCGCAGTCGGTCTCCCGCACGATGACGTCCTGGCTGACGTCCACCAGACGACGGGTCAGGTAACCCGAGTCGGCGGTACGCAGCGCGGTGTCGGCCAGACCCTTACGGGCACCGTGGGTGTTGATGAAGTACTCGGCCACGGTCAGGCCCTCGCGGAACGAGGACTTGATCGGACGCGGGATGAACTCACCCTTCGGGTTGGTCACCAGACCCTTCATGCCCGCCAGCGAGCGAATCTGGGTCATGTTGCCCGCCGCACCCGACTTGACGATCATCGGGATCGGGTTGTCGTCGGGGTAGTGCTCCTCCATCGCCTGGCCGACCTCTTCGGTGGCCTGCTTCCAGATCTCCACCAGGGCGTCACGACGCTCGTCGGGGGTGAGCGCGCCGCGCTGGAACTTGCGCTCCAGGCCGTCGGCCCGCTCCTCGTACTTGTCGAGGATCTCCGCCTTGTGCGGCGGCACCAGCACGTCGGCCATCGACACGGTGACACCCGAACGGGTGGCCCAGTAGAAGCCGACATCCTTGAGCTTGTCGACGGTTTGCGCGACCACGATCATCGGATACCGCTCGGCCAGATCGTTGATGATCACGGCCTGACGCTTCTTGGGCATCTGCTCGTTGACGAACGGGTACTCCACCGGGAGCAGCTCGTTGAACAGCACCCGACCCAGCGTGGTCTCGATGTCCCACGCCTGCCCGTACTGCCAGCCGTCCGGGAACAGCTCGGCCTCGATGTCGGCGGGCGGACGCTGGTCGGTCAGGCGCACCTTGATCAGCGACTGCACGCTGAGCACCCCGCGGTCGACGGCCATGATGGCCTCGGCCGGGGTGGAGTACACACCGCGCTCCACGTCGTCGGCGGTGGCCGGGCTGTACTCGCCGATCGCACCCGGGGTGAGGGTGGTCAGGTAGAACAGGCCGGTCACCATGTCCAGACGCGGCATGGCCAACGGGCGACCCGATGCCGGCGACAGGATGTTGTTGCTCGACAGCATCAGGATGCGGGCCTCGGCCTGCGCCTCCGCGCTCAGCGGCAGGTGCACGGCCATCTGATCACCATCGAAGTCGGCGTTGAACGCCTCACAGACCAGCGGGTGCAGCTGGATGGCCTTGCCCTCCACCAGCTGCGGCTCGAAGGCCTGGATTCCGAGGCGGTGCAGCGTCGGCGCACGGTTGAGCAGCACCGGGTGCTCGGCGATGACCTCTTCGAGGACATCCCACACCGCGGGACGCTGCCGCTCCACCATGCGCTTGGCGGACTTGATGTTCTGCGCCTGGTTCAGGTCGACGAGTCGCTTCATCACGAACGGCTTGAACAGCTCGAGCGCCATCAGCTTCGGCAGACCACACTGGTGCAGCTTGAGCTGCGGGCCCACCACGATGACCGAACGGCCCGAGTAGTCGACGCGCTTACCGAGCAGGTTCTGACGGAACCGGCCCTGCTTGCCCTTGAGCAGATCGCTCAGCGACTTCAGCGGGCGGTTACCCGGTCCGGTGACCGGGCGGCCGCGACGACCGTTGTCGAACAGGGCGTCCACCGACTCCTGCAGCATCCGCTTCTCGTTGTTGACGATGATCTCGGGGGCACCGAGGTCGATCAGTCGCTTGAGGCGGTTGTTGCGGTTGATGACGCGACGGTACAGATCGTTGAGATCGGAGGTCGCGAAGCGGCCACCGTCGAGCTGCACCATCGGACGCAGCTCCGGCGGGATCACCGGCACCGCGTCGAGCACCATGCCCAGCGGCGAGTTGCCCGACTGCTGGAACGCCGCGACCACCTTGAGTCGCTTGAGCGCGCGCAGCTTCTTCTGGCCCTTGCCGGTGCGGATGGTCTCGCGCAGCGACTCGGCCTCTGCGGCGATGTCGAAGGCCTCGAGGAGCTTCTTGATCGCCTCGGCACCCATCGCACCGGTGAAGTACTCGCCGTAGCGGTCCTGCAGCTGGTGGTAGAGCTTCTCGTCGATGATCAGGTCGCCGGGAGCGAGCTTGACGAACTTGTCCCACAGCTCTTCGAGACCGTCGAGCTCACGCTGAGCGGCGTCGCGCATGCGACGCATCTCGCGCTCGGCACCGTCACGCACCTTGCGGCGCACGTCGGCCTTGGCACCCTCGGCCTCGAGCTCGACGAGATCGGCCTCCAGCTTCTGCTGACGCTCGGCCAGGTCGGCGTCGCGCTGATCGCCGACAGCCTTCTTCTCGACCTCCATCTCGGCCTCCAGCGTGGAGAGCTCGTTGTGACGGAGCTCGTCATCGACGGAGGTGATCACGTAGGCGGCGAAGTAGATGATCTTCTCGAGATCCTTCGGCGCCAGATCCAGCAGGTAGCCCAGGCGGCTCGGGACACCCTTGAAGTACCAGATGTGGGTGACCGGTGCGGCCAGTTCGATGTGGCCCATCCGCTCACGACGCACCTTGGCCTTGGTGACCTCGACGCCGCAGCGCTCGCAGATGATGCCCTTGAAGCGCACGCGCTTGTACTTGCCGCAGTAGCACTCCCAGTCGCGAGTCGGTCCGAAGATCTTCTCGCAGAACAGGCCGTCCTTCTCCGGCTTGAGCGTGCGGTAATTGATGGTCTCCGGCTTCTTGACCTCACCGTAGGACCAGTTGTGGATGTCGTCGGCCGTGGCCAGGCCGATCTTCAGTTCGTCGAAAAAGTTGACGTCGAGCACTTGTTACCTTTCGGCTCTTCTAGTCAGATTCGGTGAGGGTTAGTTCGCCAGGTCGTCGACGGTGGCCGACTCGTTGCGCGACAGGTTGATGCCGAGGTTGGCCGCAGCGCGTTCCAGATCCTCGTCGTCGGTGTCGTGCATCTCGATCGCGGCGCCGTCGGAGCTGAGCACCTCGACGTTGAGGCACAGCGACTGGAGCTCCTTGAGGAGCACCTTGAACGACTCGGGGATGCCGGGCTCGGGGATGTTCTCGCCCTTGACGATCGCCTCGTACACCTTCACGCGGCCCACCACGTCGTCGGACTTGATCGTGAGCAGCTCCTGCAGGGTGTAGGCGGCGCCGTAGGCCTGCATGGCCCAGCACTCCATCTCACCGAAGCGCTGGCCACCGAACTGGGCCTTACCGCCGAGCGGCTGCTGGGTGATCATCGAGTACGGACCGGTCGAGCGTGCGTGGATCTTGTCGTCGACGAGGTGGTGGAGCTTGATGATGTACATGTAGCCCACCGACACCGGGTACGGGAACGGCTCGCCGGAACGACCGTCGAACAGCGTCGCCTTGCCGTCGCCGTTCACCATCACATCGCCGTCGCGGTTGGGCAGCGTCGAGGACAACAGTCCGGTCAGCTCCTCCTCGCGGGCACCGTCGAACACCGGGGTGGCGGTGTTGGTGTCGGGCTCAGCCGAGTACATGTCCTCGGGCAGCTTCGACGCCCAATCCGGAACCCCGTTGGCCACGTTGATGTTCCAGCCCGCCTTGGCGATCCACCCGAGGTGGGTCTCCAGGATCTGGCCGATGTTCATACGACGCGGCACACCGTGCGTGTTCAGGATGATGTCGACCGGGGTGCCGTCGGGCAGGAACGGCATGTCCTCGGCGGGGAGGATCTTGCCGATGACGCCCTTGTTGCCGTGCCGGCCGGCCAGCTTGTCGCCGTCCTGGATCTTGCGCTTCTGGGCCACGTACACGCGGACCAGCTCGTTGACGCCGGGAGCGAGATCGTCGTCGTCCTCGCGGCTGAACACGCGCACGCCGATGACCTTGCCGGTCTCACCGTGCGGCACCTTGAGCGACGTGTCACGCACCTCGCGGGCCTTCTCACCGAAGATGGCACGCAGCAGGCGCTCCTCCGGGGTCAGCTCGGTCTCACCCTTGGGGGTGACCTTGCCGACCAGGATGTCGCCGTCACGAACCTCGGCACCGATACGGACGATGCCGCGCTCGTCGAGATCGGCGAGCACCTCGTCGGAGACGTTCGGGATGTCCCGGGTGATCTCCTCGGCACCGAGTTTGGTGTCGCGGGCGTCGATCTCGTGCTCCTCGATGTGGATCGAGGTGAGCACGTCCTCCTCCACGAGCCGCTGGCTCAGGATGATCGCGTCCTCGTAGTTGTGGCCCTCCCACGGCATGATCGCCACGAGCAGGTTCTTGCCCAGCGCCATCTCACCGTTCTCGGTGCACGGACCGTCGGCCAGCACCTGGCCGGCCTCCACCCGCTGACCCTCGTCCACGATCGGACGCTGGTTGGTGCAGGTGCCGTGGTTGGAACGCGCGAACTTGCGCATCCGGTAGGTGTCGCGGGTGCCGTCGTCGCTCATCACGGTGATGTAGTCGGCCGACACCTCCTCGACCACACCGGTCTTGGACGAGACGATGACGTCGCCACCGTCGACCGCGGCGCGCAGCTCCATGCCGGTGCCGACGAGCGGGGACTCGCTACGCACCAGCGGCACGGCCTGACGCTGCATGTTGGCGCCCATCAGGGCGCGGTTGGCGTCGTCGTGCTCGAGGAACGGGATCATCGCGGTCGCGACCGACACCATCTGCCGCGGCGACACGTCGAGGTACTCGACCTCGCTCGCGCCGACGAACTCCACCTCGGAGCCCTTCTTGCGCACCAGCACACGGGTGTCGGTGATGCGACCGTCGGCGTCGTAGGCGGTGTTGGCCTGGCCCACCAGGAAGCGGTCTTCCTCGTCGGCGGTCAGGTAATCGATCTGGTCGGTGACCACACCGTCGACGACCTTGCGGTAAGGCGTCTCGATGAAGCCGAACGGGTTGACCCGCGCGTACACGGCCAGGTTGCCGATGAGGCCGATGTTGGGACCCTCGGGGGTCTCGATCGGGCACATGCGGCCGTAGTGCGACGGGTGCACGTCACGGACCTCGAGGCCGGCGCGCTCACGCGAGAGGCCGCCGGGGCCCAGCGCGTTGAGGCGACGCTTGTGGCCCAGCCCGGCGAGCGGGTTGTTCTGGTCCATGAACTGCGACAGCTGGCTGGTGCCGAAGAACTCCTTGATCGCCGCCACCACGGGACGGATGTTGATCAGGGTCTGCGGGGTGATGGCCTCCACGTCCTGGGTGGTCATGCGCTCACGCACGACACGCTCCATACGCGAGAGGCCGACGCGGATCTGGTTCTGGATCAGCTCGCCGACGGTACGGATACGACGGTTGCCGAAGTGGTCGATGTCGTCGACCTCGATCGGCACCTCGAGGCCTTCCGGACCGGCCACCTTCGCGAGGGTGAGCTGGTGCGGATCGGCGTCGTGCAGGCGCACCAGGTACTCGACGATCGCGACGATGTCGTCCTTGGTGAGCACCGACGGACCGGTCATCGGGTTGCTGGTGAGGCCCAGCTTCTTGTTGACCTTGTAGCGGCCCACGCGGGCCAGGTCGTAGCGCTTCTCCTTGAAGAACAGGTTCTCCAGCAGGTTCTCGGCGGACTCGCGGGTCGGCGGCTCGCCTGGACGCAGCTTGCGGTAGACCTCGAGCAACGCCTCGTCCTGGTTGGCGGTGTTGTCCTTCTCCAGGGTGGACATCATGATCTCGGAGAAACCGAAACGCTCGGTGATCTCCTCGGTGGTCCAGCCGAGCGCCTTGAGCAGCACGGTGACCGGCTGGCGACGCTTGCGGTCGATGCGGACACCGACGGTGTCGCGCTTGTCGACGTCGAACTCGAGCCAGGCACCGCGACCCGGGATCACCTTGACGGTGTGCAGGGTCTTCTCGGTGGCCTTGTCGATGGTCGCGTCGAAGTAGACGCCGGGGCTGCGGACCAGCTGGCTCACCACGACACGCTCGGTGCCGTTGATGATGAAGCTGCCCTTGTCGGTCATGATCGGGAAGTCGCCCATGAAGACGGTCTGCGACTTGATCTCGCCGGTGTTGTTGTTGATGAACTCCGCGGTCACGAAGAGCGGCGCCGCGTAGGTCATGTCCTTGTCCTTGCACTCCTCGATGGAGGCCTTGACCTCGTCGAAGTGCGGATCGGAGAACGACAGCGACATCGAACCGGAGAAGTCCTCGATCGGGGACAGCTCGTGCAGGATGTCCTGCAGGCCGCCGGTCGGGTTCTCGTCACCGCGGGCGATGGCCTTCGCCCGCCACTCGGGGGACCCGACGAGCCACTCGAAGGACTCGAGTTGGACATCGAGGAGGTTGGGTACCTCCAGGGGTTCGCTGATCTTCGCGAACGAGGCGCGGTGCGGTGCGCCGGGGATTGTTGAGGTGGACTGGCGGTCGACTGCCAAGGTGCGTCCTTCCAACACTGTGTTTCTGCCTGCCGTGGGTGGCGCGGCTTTTGGGGGCCGTTCGCTGGTGACACCTGAGACCGGCGATCACCACAGCACACCCAAACAGTGGCCGGAAGGATCGGAAGATGGACAGGAGGCAGCCAGCGCAACGTCCAACTGTAGCAGAAAATAGACGCACTTTGTCAAGTGACGTCTGGAAGACGATCTAGCGCTGGTGGCTGCCTGCACTGTGATCGCTGGACACAGATTGGCCCCCCATCGCGCCCACGTCAAGCGCTACGCGCGAAATTGTGGAAGAAAACCACTCTCTCACCTGCACCGGCGCCGCTAACGGCCCCGTCGAGCGTGCCCGAAATCCGGTCGAGCGGGCCCAGATCTCCGTCGAGCGTGCCCAGATTTGCGTCGAGCGTGCCCAGAAACCCGTCGAGCGTGCCCAGAAACCCGTCGAGCGTGCCCAGATCTCCGTCGAGCGTGCCCAAAATCCGGTCGAGCGTGCCCAGATCTCCGTCGAGCGTGCCCGAAATCCGGTCGAGCGTGCCCAGATCTCCGTCGAGCGTGCCCAGATCTCCGTCGAGCGTGCCCGGGATCAGCTGATCAGACGTCCTGAACCTTCGCGATGAGCCAGGAGTCACCCTGCTTGCGCATCTGAACCTGGTAGCGCGGTGTGAGACTCTGCGTGGGAACGCCGTTCTGGGTTCCGGAGATCACCATGTTCACCAGAATGGTGGCCTGCGATCCGTCGGAGTCGCCGGTGAGATCACGGACTCCGATGGCGTCGATCTGGCAGTCGGTGGTGGCCTTTGCCTGCTCCAACACCTGCTTGAGCGACCCGACCTGCTTGTTGAACTGGTCGAGCGCCTCACCGGTGAGGCCCGCGCGTGCCTTCGCCGACCATTCGTCGAACTTGACGCCGGTGGCCGAGTTGGCGGCGCAGATCTTGGTCTGCGCCTGCGATATCAGTTCGGTGGTGGCGCCTTGATCGATGAACGCTTTGTTGGGGCCGATGTCGGCACCCGGCTTCAGCGCCAGTATCACTGCGACGACAGCGAGAAGCGCTGCAATGCCCGCCAGAATCGCCACCGAGCGCGGACCGAAGCCGATGGAGGCCGACGACGGCGTGGGCAGGTTGCGTAGTGAGGTCCGCGCACCGGGGACCTCCGGCGGCGTCTCGGACGGCTTGAGCGTCGAGACTCGCGAGATCGGCCGGGTTTTGCCGGCCGGCCGTGGGCGTTCGATGACCTCGGTCTTGTCGGCGTCGACGTCGGACTTGTCGGCGACGGTCGAATCGCTGTCGACCGGTTCCTGGGCACGCTCAACCGGTTCCTGGGCACGCTCAACGGGATCCTGGGCACGCTCAACCGGATCCTGGGCACGCTCAACCGGATCCTGGGCACGCTCAACCGGATCCTGGGCACGCTCAACCGGATCCTGGGCACGCTCAACGGGATCCTGGGC
>NZ_JBSFQF010000009.1:38387-56232 GCF_053588575.1 Gordonia sp. NPDC003429 | reverse complement strand
CACGCTCAACGGGATCCTGGGCACGCTCGACGGGGCGGGTATGGCCGGCAACGCGAGGCGTGTAGCCGGTCTTCTTACGGGGCGGACGGGCCATCGGTCAGCCACCGCCCTGGGTCGGAGCGGGCGACGTGCTCGGGTTCTGTCCGGTCTGTCCCGGGTCCTCGACACTGATTCCGTCGAGCGGCGAGATGTCGGAGGCCTTCCACGCGCCGTCGACCTTGGTCATCGTGACCGAGAACCCCATGGTCTGGGTCACCCCACCCTCGTTGGGCCGTTTGGCGGTGGCGTCGACGTACACCAGCACCTTGGCGGTGCCGCCGTCGGCGTCGACCTCGGTGGGAGCCGACCGCTTCAGCCGTGAGGTGAGCGACGCCGCCTGCGTTCCGGCCTGGGTGATCTGCTGATTGAGCGTGGTGACGTCCTGCGCGGTGATCTGTTCACGCGCCTTGCCGGTCAGCGAGGAGTCGACCCGACGCTTCCAGTCCGCGGTGTTCTTGGGGTCCACCGTGGTCACGTTCAGAATGGCCTGTTCGGCGCCCGCAACCGCGCCGTCACGCGCCGACTGGATGGGCTTCTGCACGAAGTACGCCTCGTACGCCCGGAAGCCGAAGAAGGCGACACACGCGGCGGCGGCGACGATCGCGACGATCGCGAGCACACCGGCGACGGTGTATCCACGACCACCACGGCCGGTCTCCGCGGCAGCCTCCGGACCGGGGCGCGCGGCAGTGTCAGTCTTGGTCATCGGCGGTCACTTTAGCGATCCGACCTGAGAGAGAGCCAATTCCGCTCTCTGCCAGCGTCGGACCTACCCCAATCCTCTTCCGAAGCCGCCCGGCTTCACCGGACGCACACCCATCAGATACGCCAACTGCGTCGCCAACGGATTCAGATTCAACTTGTCCGGGTCCTTCTTCGGCGTCGAATCCCACGGCTGGGGCGTATCCGGATTCGCATACTCCACCCGCTGCGCACTGCGCACACCCGTCGGATTGCCGAACGGCACCGTGCACGAAGCGTTGGCGTTGAACGGGAAATCGTCGTAGTTGATGTCGAACGTCGGATTCTTCCTCTTGATCTGCTCGATCATCTCGTACGTCGACCCGTACCCCCGCGTACACGCCGCCGGGTTGTTCGTCTCCAACACGACTCCGAAGTGAATCTGACCGTCACCGGGGGCCGGCGAGTGGCTGCCCGCCGACAGCGCCGACAGCATCGCGAAGGTCCCCGACGTCATGAATGCCGCCGGTTCGATGGTGTGGGCCACCTGCGAGAGCTGACCCACCACCTTCGCCAGATCCCCACCGTTCTTCTGGATCAGATTCGAGATCTGTGTCGCCGACGTCGTGCCCGTCGTCAGCAGGCGCCGCAGATCCGGATCCGACGACGCCAACGTCGCGGTGATCAGATCCAGACTCCGCGACCACGCCAGGATCTGATCCGACTGCGCCGCCTGCGTGGCCAACACCGAATCCGCACTGTTGATCAGCGAAATGGTCTCCGGCAACGAATCCACGCCCGCACGCGACAACTTCGACAACGAGTCGGTCAACCGCACCAGATTGTCTGCCTGACCGTTGAACGCCTTGCCCAGCTCGGTCACCACGGTGCGCAGATCGTCGATCGGGATCGACGACGTGAAATCCAGCGCCGACGCCACCACGTCCTCCAACGGCGGCGGCACCGACGTCCGCGTGATCACCGACCCGTCCGCCAGATACGGACCCGACGTCGTCTGCGGCTGCAGATCCACGAACTGCTCACCGATCGCCGACCGATTGGCCACCACCGCAACCGAATCCACCGGAATCTTCGGACCACCCGAGTTGAGCACCAACGGCACGTCCACACCCGACGACGTCAGCTTCATGTCCCCGACACGACCCGCCGGAATGCCCATGTAGGTCACCTCGGCGTTGGTGAAGATGCCCCCGGAATCCTTCATGGCCGCCGTCACCGTGTAGGTGCCGATCCCGGCCAGCTTGTCGAGGCGGGCGTACTTGGCACCCACGTACACGATGGCCAGAATGCCCACCACCGCGAACACGATCAGTTGAATCTTTGCGAGTCTGCTGATCATCGGCTGACCCCCAGAAGGCTCAGCGGACCGTCGAGGAACCGCTGGTCGTCGGACGCGGGCACGGGGATGTTCGCCGGCTTGGCGCTACCGGGCGCGGGCGCCGTCGCCGAGGCCGGGTAGGTACCACCCGACGGCGGCGTGTTGGGTCCCGGTTTCCAGTTGGGGCCCGGCGGCAGCAACGTGACCGTCGGCCACCCGTAGCGCGGCCCGTTGCCGTTGTAGTACGGGTTGCGCGGATTCACCGGAACCGAATGTCGCTGCGGCGGAGAATACTTCGGCGTCCCCTGACCGACACCGAGCGCTTCGAGCTGATTGAGGGTGCGCAGGTCGAGGGTCATGAACAGGTTGGTCGCATCACCCTGCGCCGCCGGCAGCAACCAGTCGGGGAACGGGTGGGTCAGCATCAGCGGCGCCGCCGTCACCAGATCGGGGGTGGCCTTGGCCAGTTCGGTCAGCACCGGGCGCAGGGCCTTGAGATCGGTCACCAGCGCGTCCCGTGACCGGGTGAGCACGTCGGTGCCCACCTGCCCGAGCGTGTCGAGCTTGGTCAGCAGGTCCACGAACTGCGGGCGCTGCTCCTCGAGCACCGCGACACCCGCGGGCAACTCCTTGAGAATCCGGTCGATCTGCACGGTCTGCTTGGCCGCCCTGGCGGAAAGCTGATCGAGTCCGTCGATGGCCGCGATGATGTCGTCACGCTGTCGGTTGAGCCCGGCCATCAGGTCGCTGGCGCTGCGCAGGAGCTGATTCACGTTGCCCGCACGCGACCCGCCGAGAGCCTTGTTCAGCTCGGTGACGATCGGTTCGAGCTGGTTGATCCCGCCGCCGTTGAGCAGCATCGCGAGCGCGCCGAGCACCTGCTCGATGTCGGTGGCCGTGCGGGTGCGTGCCAGCGGGATGGGCATCGCCGGGTTCTGTTTGGGCAGCGATTCGCTGTTCTTCGGCTCGTCGAGTGCGACGAACTTCTCCCCCAGCAGCGACGTCTGCTGCACCGCCGCCGTCGCCTGATCCGACAGATCCACGGCGCCCTTCACCTCGACGGTGACCAGCGCGTACCACTCGTTGTCGGGGACCTCGACCTTGGTGACGCGACCCACCGGGATGCCACCCTGCTTCACCACCGACTGGGGCACCAGGTCGAGGATGTTGGCGAACTGGATCTTGTAGGTGCGCGGATTGTCGCCGGTGTCCACGCCTCCGGGCAGTGGGATGGACTGCAGGCCGTTGCTACCGCAACCGGCCACCGTCACGGCGGCGGCCAGCGCCACCAGCA
Organism: Gordonia sp. NPDC003429; assembly: GCF_053588575.1. Lineage (NCBI taxonomy): Bacteria > Bacillati > Actinomycetota > Actinomycetes > Mycobacteriales > Gordoniaceae > Gordonia > Gordonia sp. NPDC003429. The sequence continues at coordinate 52,879 of NZ_JBSFQF010000009.1, read as the reverse complement.
CGGCCACCAGGCGCACCCACGCGGTCCCTCGAACGCGGCGCGTCATCAGTTGCCTCCCCGCGGCTGGGCCGACGGCTTCGGCGATGCGGACGGCTTCGGTGCCGCGGACGGTTTCGGGGTGGTTGCCGGTCCCGGGTTCAGCTGCGGGTCCGGGGTACCGGGCACGGTGCCCGGCACCGGGTATCTCTGCAGCTTGTTGTTGCTCATGATGCCGAACGGCAGCACCGGCAGCAGCGGTTCGAGCACACCCTCGGTGATCTGCCCGGCGATACCGGCGCACGCGTTGATGAGGGGTTTGAGGGTGTCGCTGAACTGGTCGGCGGCCGGGTTGCCCGGCAGCAGCGACCCGAGATCGAGGAACTTGCACCCCGAGGCGAGCGGGTCCTGCAGGTCCGGGATGGTCAGCCGCATCGCCAGCGTGCCCGACTCGGCGTCGTAGGCGTTGATGAGGTTGTTGATGGTCAGCGGCAGCACCGTCAGGGTCTCCTTGAGACTCTGCTGCGTGTTGACCAGCGCCTGGGTGGTCGGCTGCAGATCCTTGAGCGTCTGCCCCAACTGCTCACGGTTGTCGGAGATGAAGGTGGCCACGTCGCCCAGCGCGATCGACAGCTTGTTCAGCGCCGCCGACAACTGCTGGCGTTCGCCGGCCAAGAACGTGGTGAACGACGCCATCTGGTTGTTGAACTGGCGCACCTGCGCGTCGTTCTCCTCGAGCGCCCCGACGAACACGTTGAGGTTCTTGATGGTGTCGACGAGGTTGCCGCGCGAATCCGACAACGTGGTGGAGGCCTTCGATAAGTTCTCGATCGCCGACCCCAGCTTCTCGCCGTTGCCCTGCAGATTCTGCGCGCCGACCGCGACCAGGTCGCTGACCGCGCCGTCCTTGTTGGCGCCCTGCGGCCCCAACGCGTCGGAGAGCTTCTTCACGCTGGCGTAGACCTGATCGACCTCGACCGGCACCATCGTCTGGTCCTTGGTCAGGGTGATCTCACGCGACGCCTTGGGTCCCCCCGAATACGCCGGGGTCAGCTGCACGTAACGGTCGGCGACCACCGACGGGATCACCTGCACCGCACGCACATCGGCGGGCAGGGTGACGCCGCGGTCGACGGTCATGGTGACCTTGACGGTCTGGCCGTCGGGGGTCACCTTGTCCACCTTGCCGACGGGCACGCCGAGCACCCGCACATCGGATCCCTCGTAGATGCCCACGGAGCGGGCGAAGGTCGCGGTGATCTTGGTGGTGCCGGTTGCCGCATACACCCACCACAGCGCCCCCGCGACGATCAGCGCCAGGATCAGGCCGATGACGCCGAACACGATGTGGCGCGGGGTGAACCAGCGTCCCGGGCCGGAGGTGTTGGTGAGATCCGGGGCGGTCATCCGGTTGCCTCCGTTCCACCTTGGTTCTGGTTCGCCGTCTTGTTCGGCGGCCGCGTCGTGTTCTGCTGCGGCAGGGCCGGTGGCAGGAGGTTGGTCACCACGGACTCGAACCAGCGGCCGTTGCCGAGCACGTTGGCGTAGAGCCGGTAGAACGGCGCCATGTAGGTGATGGTCTGCTGCAGGTTCTGATTCTGTTCCTGCAGTAGCTGATTGACACCCTTGAGTGACTGCAGCGCCGGCCCGATCTGCGCCTGGTTGTCGGCGACGATGCCGCTCAACGAGGTGCTCAGCGTCGTGGTGGTCCGCAACAGCGCCGCGATGGACTTCTGCCGGTTGTTGAGCTCGTCGAGCAACTGGCCGGCCCCGGCGATGAGCTTGACGAACTCCTGGTTGCGGTCGGCGAGGATCTTCGAGGTGCTCTTCGTGGCGAGGAGCAGCTTCTGTACTTCCTGATCGCGGCTGGCGATGGTGTTCGACAACCGGGAAATGCCGTCGAGTGCGGGTCCCACGTCGCCCGCGGTGCCCGAGAACGTGTCCGAGAGCGTCTGCATCGACGTGGCGAGCTGTTTGGTGTCGAGCGTCTCGATCGAATCCGCGGCGTCGGAGAACGCCTCGATCACGTCGTAGGGCGACACCGTGTCGGTGAGCGCGACGTTGGGGTTGGCGGGTTCGCTGCCCCGCGGATTGAGCGCGAGGTACTTCTGGCCGAGGATCGTCTTGATCTGGATCGATGCCTGCGTCTGATTACCGATCCAGGTGTTGGTCACCCGGAAGCCGACGTCGACGCGGTTGCCGTCGAGTTCCACCGAATCGACCTCACCGACCTTGACCCCGGCGACGCGGACCTCCGACCCCTTCACCAGTCCGGCGGCCTCGGTGAACGTGGCGGTGTACCGCGCGGCGGCCCCGAGCAGCGGCAGCGACGTCAGATAGAACGACGAGATGGCGAGCATGAGGATCACCAAGACGCCGATCGCGCCGATGCTCACCGGGCTGCGGTGCCCGCCGAACCGTTTGTGGTGTGGTTTGTCGGCCATGCTCACCCCCCTGGCTTGTTGTCTTTCCAGCAGCGGGATGCCGCGCTGGTGTAGAGCACATGATTGATGTAGGGCAGCGGCACCAGCGGCTGCGTCAGCAGTGTCGACTTGCCGTTGCCGGCCACCACGTCGATGCCGCACAGATAGAACTGGAACCAGGACCCGAAGGTGGCGGCCCGGCCGATCTTCTGGAGCTTGACCGGCAGGTTGGTCAGGATCTGGGCCACGTCACCGCGACGCGCGTTCACCTGGTCGGCGAGCTGTTTGAGTCCGGCGATGTCGCCCTGGATCGCCGGGCGCGTCGGGGTCAGGATCGAGGAGGTCACCGCGGTCAGATTGGACACCGATGTGATCGCCGACCCCACCGAATTGCGTTGCGCCGCAAGCCCGGTGACCAGCTGCTCGGTGTTGTCGAGCAGTGCGGTGAAGTTCTCGTCGTTGCGGTTGACCGTGTCGAGCACCTTGGTCAGGTTGGTGATCAGATCCCCGATGACCGCATCCTTGTCGGCGATCGCGTTGGTCAGGTCGGCGGTGTTGGAGAGCAGTTCGGTGACCGAGGTCTGCTCACCCTGGAACACCTGGATGATCTCGTTGGAGAGCTTGTTGACGTCGTCGGCCGACAACTCCCGGAACAGCGGCTTGAAGCCGTTGAACAGTTCGGTGAGGTTCACCGCGGGATGGGTGTCGGTGCTGCCGGGTTCCGCGCCGAACGTGTAGCCGGGTTTGACCGTCTGGGACGGGTCACCCGCACCCTTCTCCAGCGCCACATAACGCAGGCCGGTGAGGTTGCGGTACCGGATGTAGATCTGGGTGCCCTCGGGCAGGTCACGGTTCACGCTGAAGTCGACCTTCGCGCGATTCTTGTCGTACACGGCCACGTCGGACACCTGACCGACGCGCACACCGGCGATGCGCACGTCGTCGCCCTTGTTGAGCAGCGACGCGTCGGAGAAGATCGCCGTGTAGTCCTTGCCGCCGCCACCACCGACGTTGGCGATGGTCAGCGCGAGCAGGCCGGTCGCCACGACGGTGATCACGGCGAAGATGATCAGCTTGATCAGCGGTCCGCGGATCGAGGTCATTTGATGTGCACCTCCGCCCCCTGCAGCGGTGCGCCACCGATCATGGTGACCCAGGTGGGCACGTCTTCGGGGTTGACCCCGCTCGCCGCGCCGTAGATCACCTTGAGCTGGTCACGGTAGGTGGGGTCATCGAACGAGTTGGCCCGGATGACACCCACCGGGGTGCGGGTGAACTGCGGCTGCGGCAGTTTCGGCACACTGGTCGGTCCCGCATTGCGCGACGGAGGCTGGTAGGAACCGTCGGCGAGGCCGCCGCCGGGATACTGCGGGAACGGCCGGCCGTCGGTCGGCGGTTCGTAGCACACCGCGGGCGGGTCGGTGTCGAAGAAACGTGGCTCGTCCTGGTTGGGCAGATACCGCCCGCGCGGGTTGACGAACTGCAGGTTCACCCGCACACCCGGGTTCTTGGTGCCCACACCGACAATGTTCTTCGACTCCGGGATCAGGGTGGCGAAATTGTGGAAGGTACAGGTGAAGGTCGGCGACTGCTTGGCCAGTCCCACCAGGAAGGGCTCGGAATCGACGACGAGATTCACCAGGTTGTTGCCATTGCGCTGCAACCACTGCGTGGTGTCGGTGGCGGCGACGCCGACCGTGGAGATCAACGTCCGCAGGTCCTGCTGGCGCTCGACGATGGTGGCGTTGGTCGTCCGGAGGTTGTCGAGCGCGTCGACGACGTCGGGCAGCGCCTGCGAGTAGGTCTGCGAGAAGGACGCCAAACCCTGCAGCGTGCCCTCGAGCGCGTCGAGATTCTGCTTCTCGGCGAGCCGGGAGAAGATCGTGTTGAGGTCTTCGAGGGTCGTGCCGATCTGGTCGCCGCGACCCGACAGTGCCTGCGACAACGAGGTGAGGGTGACGTTGAGGTCCTGCGGGGGGATCGCCTGCAGCACCGGCAGCAAGCGGTCGAGCAGGTCCTGGACCTCTTTGGCGTTGCCGCTCTTGTCGGTCTCGATGGTCGCACCGTTGGTCAGCGTCGGTCCCGACCAGTCCGTCGGCACCTGCAGCGCCACGTAGCGTTCGCCGAACAGCGTCTTGGGCAGGATACGCGCGGTGGTGTCGACGGGCAGCTGATCGGCCATGTCGGGATTGAGTCCGAGGGTGACGTCGACGCTGCCGTCGGGCGCCGGATGGACCGACCGCACCTCCCCCACGATCACGCCGCGCGCCTTCACATCCGCGTTGGCCGGCAACGCGTTTCCGACGGAATCCGTCTTGAGGGTGACGTCGGTGAACGTCGTGAAATCCTTGTTGAACTTCATGATCGTGACGGCCAGAAACAGCGCGACCACGATGAAGAACACCAGACCGAGCAGTCTGGTCCGCAGCGTGCTCATCGGGTCAACCCCCCACTCGCACGGTGGTGGTGGTGCCCCAGATGGCCAGGCCCAGGAAGAAGTCGAGGACCGCGATCAACACCAGCGCCGCTCGGACGGCGTGTCCGACGGCCACGCCGACGCCCGCGGGGCCGCCCGACGCGTAGTAGCCGTAATAGCAGTGCACCAGGATGATCACGAACGCGAACACCAGCACCTTACCGAAGGACCACAGCACGTCCGCCGGTGGCAGGAAGAGGTTGAAGTAGTGGTCGTAGGACCCGCCGGACTGCCCGTTGAACACGGTGGTGACCACACGCGAGGCCAGATACGCCGACAGCAGACCGAGGACGTAGAGCGGGATGACCGCGATGAAACCGGCGATCACACGTGTCGAGACGAGGAACGGGATCGAGGGCACCGCCATCGATTCCAGCGCGTCGATCTCCTCGGAGATGCGCATCGCGCCGAGCTGGGCGGTGAAACCGCAACCCACCGTTGCCGACAACGCCAGCCCGGCAACCAGCGGCGCCACCTCACGGGTGTTCACATACGCCGACAGGAAGCCGGTGAGTACCTGCGAGCCGATCTGGTCGAGCGCGGCGTAGCCCTGCAGACCGACGACGACGCCGGTGAATCCCGACATCAGCACCATCACACCGACCGTGCCGCCGATCACCGCGAGACCACCCGAGCCGAAGGCGACCTCGGCGAGCAGACGCAGCACCTCGCGGGTGTAGTGGATCAGGGTGCGCGGAATCCAGGCCAGGGTGCGGCCGTAGAACGACATCTGTTCGCCCGCGCCGTCGAGAATCTTCAGCGGCTTCCCGAGCTGCTTGCGCGCCTCGTACGCGATGTATTCCGGACGGCTCTTGGAGATCGTCACGCCACCGGCCATGTCAGCTCCCCTTCGCCGGGACGATCTGCAGGTAGACCGCAGTGATGATCAGGTTGGCCAGAAACAGCAGCAGGAAGGTGATGACCACACCCTGGTTGACCGCGTCGCCCACACCCTTCGGACCACCCTTGGGGGTGAGTCCCTTGTAGGCCGCGATCACACCGGCCAGCACACCGAACACGGCCGCCTTGAACAACGACACCCACAGGTCGGGAAGCTGGGCGAGCGCGCCGAACGACGCCAGGTAGGCGCCCGGGGTGCCGCCCTGCACCACGACGTTGAAGAAGTAGCCGCCCGCGATACCGACCACCGCGACCAGGCCGTTGAGCAGGATGGCCACCAGCACCATCGCGAGCACACGAGGCACCACCAGGCGCTGGATGGGGTTGATGCCCAGCACCTCCATCGCGTCGATCTCCTCGCGGATGGTGCGCGAGCCCAGGTCGGCGGCCACCGCCGACCCCGCCGCACCGGCGATCAGCAGGGACGTCACCAGTGGGGAACCCTGCTGGATCACCACCAGCACGCTGGCCGCACCCGTGTATGACTCGGCACCGAGCTGTTTGATCAGCGAGCCGGTCTGCAGCGACACGATCGCACCGAACGGGATCGCGATCAGCGCGGTCGGCAGGATCGTCACGCTGGCGATGAACCACGCCTGCTGGAGGAATTCACGCCACTGGAATGGGCGCACAAAGGTCTGTCGCGCGACATCGACGAACAGTTGGACGATGTTGCCCGTCTGGGCCAGTGCACTCGTCCCTGCCTGTGCGACCTTGTCGACGCCACGCGTGGTGGCATTCGGCATACCTACGCGCCCCCGGTGTGGTGGCGTCCCCCACCCTCACCACGACCGGTGTCGATGGGCTGGGTGGCGGAACTGTCGGGGGTGGCCCACTCCTGGGTGGGTGCATTGTCCCCGGCGTAGTCACGATTGGCGGCCTGGTCGTGACCGTCGTCCCCGTACCCGTGATATCCGTCGCCGTGATCGATGACGTCGGTGGAGGTGTCCACCATGACGCTCTCGGTGCCGACCATCGCGCCGCCGTCGGTGTCGGTCCATTCGACGCCCTCGGTGTTGGCGGCGTGGGCGCGCGCCTCCTCGCGGATCTGGTCCTCGGCGTCCATCGACTCGCGGATGGCGCGCTGCGCGTTCTCCGGCAATTCGGGCAGCAACTCCAGCACACGTTTGCGGTGTCGTGCGACCGCCTTGCGTTCGGGCATACCGGGATTGGGCTGCACCTGCGGGATGATCTCGGTGAAGTCGTCCTTGGTGCCGCCGCCGGAGATACCCGCGGCCTGCATCGCCGCCTCCTGCGCGGCAACGGCCTCGTCCTTCTCCTCCGACATGCCGATCGGACCGAAGCGGTCGCCGGAGAGGAACTGCTTGACGACGGGCTGCTCGGAGGTCAGCAGTTGCTCGCGGGGCCCGAACATGACGAGTTCCTTGCGGAACAGCATGCCGATGTTGTCCGGGATGGTCCGGGCGATGTTGATGTTGTGGGTCACGATGAGGATCGTCGCGTCGATCTGGGAGTTGATGTCGATCAGCAGCTGCGAGATGTATGCGGTGCGGACCGGGTCGAGGCCGGAGTCGGGCTCGTCGCACAGGATGATCTGCGGGTCGAGGACCAGCGCGCGGGCCAGGCCGGCGCGCTTGCGCATACCGCCGGAGATCTCGCCGGGGAGTTTGTCCTCGGCGCCCGCCAGACCGACGAGGTCGATCTTCTCCATCACGATGCTGCGGACCTCGTCCTCCTTCTTCTTCGTGTGCTCACGAAGCGGGAAGGCGATGTTGTCGTAGAGGCTCATCGACCCGAAGAGCGCGCCGTCCTGGAACAGCACACCGAACAGTTTGCGGATCTCGTAGAGTTCCTTGGCCGAACACTGGGTGATGTCGGTGCCGTCGATGACCACCGACCCCTGCTCGGGATGCAGCAGGCCGATCAGGGTCTTGAGGAACACCGACTTGCCGGTACCCGACGGACCCAGCAGGGCCGACACCTCGCCCGCGGGAAGAGTCAGAGTGACATCGCGCCAAATGTTCTGCGAACCGAACGACTTGGTAAGCCCCTCGACGCTGACCTCAACACCCACGAAATCTCCTCCAGAACTCTGCCCCGACGTGCGCCGCACCGCATCCGACCACCCGCGCGACCCCCGACAGCTGATGTGGTTGGGGTCACTCTAGCCGACGCCGAGCAGTCGACACACCACACCGGGCGTTTTGCGTTTCCGCACAACTACCCCGCAGTAACTTCGGCGCTTGCTGAGAGTAGCCGATGCCACCGGGGTAGCAAAAGTGCGGTGCGCATCACATGTCGAGCGTGCCCGGATCCGGGTCGAGCGTGCCCAGATCCGCGTTGAGCGTGCCCAGATCGCCGTCGAGCGTGCCCAGATCGCCGTCGAGCGTGCCCAGATCCGCGTTGAGCGTGCCCAGATCCGCGTTGAGCGTGCCCAGATCGCCGTCGAGCGTGCCCGCGGGTGGTTTCGACAAGCTCAACCAGCGAACGGCGCGCTCAACCAGCGGATGGTTTCGACAAGCTCAACCAGCGAACGGCGCGCTCAACCAGCGGATGGTTTCGACAAGCTCAACCAGCGGGCGGCACGCTCAACCAGTGGGTGGTTTCGACAAGCTCAACCAGCGGGCGGCGCGCTCAACCATCGGGTGGCGCTCAACCAGCGGGCGTCGGGCACGCTCAACCAGCGAACGGCGCGCCCAACCAGCGGGCGTCGGGCGCGCTCAACGCAAAGGAGCCCGGGACAGACATGCTGTCCCGGGCTCCTTCGGTCGTCGTGTAAGAAGACTTACTTGACGGAGACCTTGGCGCCGGCCTCTTCGAGCTTGGTCTTGGCGGCCTCGGCGGCCTCCTTGTCGACCTTCTCCAGCAGGGCCTTCGGAGCGCTCTCGACGAGGTCCTTGGCTTCCTTGAGGCCGAGGCCCGAGACGATCTCGCGCACGACCTTGATCACCTGGATCTTCTTGTCGCCCGCGCCCTCGAGCACGACGTCGAACTCGTCCTGCTCGGCGGCGGCCTCAGCGGCACCACCGGCAGCCGGAGCACCGGCAGCGGCAACGGCGACCGGAGCGGCCGCGGTGACCTCGAAGACCTCTTCGAACTTCTTCACGAAATCGCTGAGCTCCAGCAGGGTCAGTTCCTTGAACTGATCGATGAGCTCGTCAGCGGTGAGCTTCGCCATGATGGCGTCCTTCCTGTCAGTCCCCTTGCGGGGGGTTGGGTGTCATCCCGCAAGTGGGGATAGCTTGTGCGGCTTATTCGCCGGCTTCGGTTTTCTTCTCCTGCAGGGCCGCGGCCAGGCGCGCCACCTGCGAAGCCGGCTGGTTGAACAGTCCGGCAGCCTTTGCCAAGTTGCCCTTCATGGCACCGGCGAGCTTGGCCAACAGAACCTCACGGGTCTCAAGGTCGGCGATCTGCTCGATCTCCGCCACGGACAGCGGCTTGCCGTCCATGTATCCGCCCTTGATGACCAGCGCTTTGTTGTCCTTGGCGAAGTTCTTGATCGCCTTCGCGGCCACCACCGGCTCGCCCTCGATGAAGGCGATAGCGGTCGGACCGGTGAACAGCTCGTCGAGCCCTGCCACGCCCGCCTTCTCGGCGGCACGCTTCACCAGGGTGTTCTTGGCGACGGAGTAGGTTGCACCCTCACCGAGGGAGCGTCGCAGTTCGGTGATCTGGCTGACGGACAGTCCACGGTATTCCGTGACGACCGTTGCCGTTGCGCCCTCGAACTGCTCTGCGATCTCCGCAACTGCGGAAACCTTGTCGGACTTGGCCATACTTCGCCTCCTTCCTCATCACTAGAGTTGGTCGTGTTCGACGCAGAGGCGCGGATCCGCACGCTGTGCAGCGGTCGCGAAGGGGCCGGAGATGACGAACGCCCCGGCACGCAGAAGGCACGGGGCGTAGTACGAGCGCACATGTAGGCGCCGCTATTCCTCGTTCTCCCTGCGTGGGTCGCCGACATCTCGTCGTCCTTCGATCGGGATCGCTCCCGATGACCAACGGTCTCTGGTTGAACCGATACGACATGCGCGCTTCGCACTCATGTCACACCAAGGCAATAGGCTACCCGACCATGGGTTACGCCTCCAAATCCGCGCCCGGAGCCCCCGACGATCCCCGCTCCCCCAACGAGCGGGCCGCGATCGCCGCCGACGCGGTCCTGCGCCGCCACCTGCGCACTGCGTGGTGGATTCCCGGCACCCGGCTCGCGTCCATCGCCTGGCCGCTGGGCCATCTGCCGTTGGAGATCGTCCGCAGCCGCTTCGGATTCTGGCACTACTGGTGGCACGCCCACCTGCTCGACCTGATCACCGACGCCGCCATCCACCGCCCGACAGACAACACCGACTACGACTCCGCCCTGGCCGGCACCGCCACCCGCCTGCTGCGCGGCATCCGCATCCGCAATCTCTGGCGCTGGACCAACAACTATTACGACGACATGGCCTGGCTGGGACTGGCCATCGAACGCGCCGACCGTCACCTTTCACTGCACCACGCCCGTGCGCTGCGCACACTCGCCGGCCGCATGTACCGCGCGTGGGAGCCCGAGAAGGGCGGCGGCATCCCGTGGCGGACGGTCGACACGTTCTTCAACGCCCCCGCCAACGGACCCGCGGCGATCCTGCTCGCCCGCGCCGGACATCCCGACCGCGCGCTGGCCATGTGCGAGTGGATGGATGCCCACCTCGTCGACCCGGAGTCACACCTGGTGATCGACGGCATCAAACCCGACGGGCCCGGCACATTCACGCGCGTCACCGCGATCTACACCTACTGCCAGGGAGTCGTGCTCGGCGCCGAACTCGAAGCGTTGCGCCATACCGGCGACACCGTCCATCTCGACCGCATCGAGCGCCTGCTCACGGCCGTCGAGGCGCACGAATGCCCGGGCGGCATCATCCGCGGTCAGGGCGGCGGCGACGGTGGCCTCTTCATGGGGGTGTTGGCCCGATATCTGGCGCTGGTGGCCACCGACCTGCCCGCGGGGCTCCCCGGAGCCGACGACGTCCGACGCCGTGCCGCGCACCTCGTCCTCACCAGCGCCGACGCGGCCTGGGCGACGCGCGCCACCGACGGGGAGCACGTCGTGTTCAGTGCCGACTGGCACGAATCCGCGCGCATGCCCACCCGCGCCGGCAAGGAGGCGTCGTTCGTCGGCGGGGCCGTGAATTCATCCGAGGTACCCGAACGGGATCTGTCGGTGCAGTTGTCGGCGTGGATGGTGCTCGAGGCGGCTGCCGCCGTCGACCTGAACCTGCCCGAGCACCGGGGCTGAAGAGCGGGATCATGGTGTGAGGTTCCTCACCTAATCGATTCCACACGGTTAGCAATCCGATATGTGGGGTGAGCTATTCTCAATCGGCGGAGTGACCCGGGACACATTATTCTTCGAGTTTCGTGTCACTCCGACCAACCACGACGGGGTGTAGGGGCAGGCGGACGATCCCTCGAGCAGGGACAGACGTCGCTTGTGGCCGATTACCCCAGGCAGGTGATGCACCATGGCGTTCCAGATCGGTCTACCCCAGCCGAGCCCCTTGTCGCCCTCGCGCGCACGTCGCCAGGGTCTCGACGGCCCACATTTCGGCACGCTGCCATTCGGCGACCCGACGGGTGGCGCCGACGGGATGCGCTGGCGCGACCAGGTCGACGGCGAACTCCTGTATCCCAAGGTGACCATCGACCGGAACGTCTCGATCACGATGAGCGACGGGGTTCGGCTCGCCGCGACGGTGGTCCGACCTGCCACGCGCTTCGGGAAGACGGTCGAGACCCCCTATCCGGCCATCGTCAACATCAACCCGTACAACCGGGCCGCCATCGACTTCATCGACACCACCATGCACGCACCGGTGCTCGGCACCGCGGTACGCGCGGCATCACGGTCGGTCGACGCATCCGGGACCGCACTCGAAGGTCTCACCAACCTCACCGCGACGCTGGCCGGCGGCGTCCTCGACGTGTTCGGCATCAACCGCAACCTGGTGCGCAGCGGATACGTCCAGGTGATCGTCGACGTGCGCGGAACCGGCGCCAGCCGCGGCAAGTGGGAGATCCTCGGAGCGCGCGAACAGCAGGATTCGGTGGAGATCATCGACTGGGTGGCCGATCAGCAGTGGTGCGACGGGGCCGTCGGCCTGGCCGGGTGGTCGTACTCGGCGATCAACTCGCTGCAGGCCGCCGATAAGCGACCCGCGCAACTCGGAGCGGTCTTCGCGGTCGAGGGCTGCGATGACATCGTCCGCGACATCTACATCACCGGCGGGATGCCGTCGGCGTTCATCCCGGCATGGCTGTCGGTGGTCAACGTGCTCAAGTGGGTGCCGAATCCGTCGACGGTACTGCAGGATGTGTTGCGCGGCAACGCCTTCGGCTGGCTGCGCGACCGCCTGGCCTCCCCCGCCACCGAACTGCCGTCGTTGTTGTGGGGCTTTCTCACCGCTCGCGACGACCGCATCTTCGACGACCCCTACTTCGATGAACGCGATCCCCGGATCGACCGGATCGAGGTGCCCACGTTCACCGTGGGCGCCTGGCACGACCTTTTCGGCCGCAGCGCCACCGGCATCTACGAGCGTCTGCAGCTCGACCCGGGCCGCAAGCAGATGATCGTCGGCGACGGCTACCACTTCGACGCCGGGTCGGGATACGGCGGGCCGTTCGCCCCGCCCCGCCTCGACGTGCTCGAACGCGCCTGGTTCGACCGATGGCTCAAGGGACAGCGCAACGGCGTCGAGTTCTACGGCCCGGTCACGATGCGGCAGCAGGGCGGCACCTGGACCGCGGGCACCGAGTACCCACGACCGGGCGTCTCACCGCGGCGTCTCTACCTCGTCGACGAGGAGTCGCAGACGGCGCCGCACTGCGTCCACGACGGGGCGCTGCGCGGCTCCCCCGAGGGCGAGTACGCGTCGCTGCATATCCGACCGGACGTGCGCGGGTTGATCTCGCGCGACATGACGCAGGTGACCGCCGGCGCCACGTCGGCGCTGGGGCCGCATTTCGGATTCGACGCGCGCTTCCAGGAACGCGGGGCGCTCTCGTTCACCAGCGCACCGGTCGAGGAGTCGACGTCGATCAGTGGCGCGATGAATCTGCGGCTCAACGTGGCCACCACTGCGCATGAAGCGATCTGGGCGGTCACGATCAACGACGTGGCACCCGACGGCACGTCGCGCGTGCTGACCAACGGGGCGCTGTCGTCGTCGAATCGGGCGCTGGACCCGAGCAAGTCGACCTACGCGTCCGACGGCAGCCTGGTGAGCGCGCATCACTATCTCTCACGCAAACGCAAACTGCCCGTACCCGCCGACGTCCCGGTGCGCATCGACGTCGACCTCGTGCCGACCGACGCCGTCCTCGAACCCGGGCACCGACTGCGGGTCGACGTGTACGCGGCGAGCTTTCCCCGCTACCTCACCGTGGTGCCCGACCTGATCAAGGCGCGCGGGCGTAAGCAACGCCTCGTCCTCGACCCCGCGCACCCGAGCTACCTCACCTTCCAATCGAGCGGCGCCATCTGACCGACCCGCCGCCTTGGTCGAGCGTGCCCACATCTCCGTCGAGCGTGCCCACATCTCCGTCGACCGTGCCCACATCTCCGTCGAGCGTGCCCACATCCGTGTTGAGCGTGCCCACAACCAAGTCGACCGTGCCCAGATCTGCGTCGATCGTGTCCGCAAGCGGGTCTAGCGTGCCCACAACCGAGTCGACCGTGCCCACAACCGAGTCGAGTGTGCCCACAACCGAGTCGAGTGTGCCCACCGGGTGGTTTCGATGAACTCAACCAGCGTGCGCCTGCTGATCGAGCGACCCCCCGCTGATCGAGCGACCCCCCGCTGATCGAGCTTGTCGAGATCACCCCCCTGTGAACAGTCCCGCCGACCGCGCCGCGCCCAGAGCTAGCATCGGCAACGATGAACGACGTCCCCCGGCCGCGCGATACCGGCCGCACCCGGTTCTACGAGGCCGAGCGAATGGCGATGCGCTTGTTCGAAGGAGCCGGGGCCGGACGCACCGTCCGACTGGCCGGCACCGAACTGACACTGCCGGTCGAGGTGGTGTTCGGCTCGGTGACCTCCGTGCGCGACTACGTGTCGCGGGTACTCGCGATGCCTGTTGTCGTGCAAAGGTTTTCGTGCGCCACACATCCGGTGTCGGTCCGCACGCGCAGAGGGCACCGGGCGGCGGAGTACCGCCCGGCAGGCCCGGCGCGACGCACCGCCGAAATCGCCATCCCAGAATCCTCCGAGGGGCGGTGGGCACTGCGCGAGCTCGTGGTGCTGCATGAGATCGCGCATCACCTCGACGACTCGACAGGCCCAGCCCACGGCCGAGGATTCGCGTTCACGCTCACCGACCTCGTCGGGCTCGTCCTGGGCGCCGAGGCCGAGTTCGTCTATCGGGTACTGCTCGCCGACTCCGGGGTGTGATCTCGACAAGCTCGATCAGCAGAAGCACCGCTCGATCAGCAGAAGCACGGCTCGAACAGCGGGAGGCCTACCGCTGGTTGAGCTTGTCGAAACCACCCGGTGGACACGCTCGACGCAGATCTGGACACGCTCGACCCGCTTGCGGACACGCTCAACGCAGATCTGGGCACGCTCGACCCGCTTGCGGGCACGCTCGACGCAGATCTGGACACGCTCGAGCCCGATCTGGGCACGCTCGACCCGCTTGCGGGCACGCTCGACGCAGATCTGGACACGCTCGACGCAGATCTGGGCACGCTCGACCCGCTTGCGGGCACG
>NZ_JBSFQF010000009.1:0-38289 GCF_053588575.1 Gordonia sp. NPDC003429 | reverse complement strand
CGCTCGACGCAGATCTGGACACGCTCGACGCAGATCTGGGCACGCTCGACCCAGATCTGGGCACGCTCGACCAGCGGGAGGCCTACCGCTGGTTGAGCTTGTCGAAACCACCACGTCCCACCCGATCAGGGGAGCACTACGATCGGTTGGACAGCACCAACGAGAGGCACGCGATGACAACCGCTGATCGACGCGGCGGACGACGTCGCCTGCTGGCCACCACCGCGATCGCACTGGCGTTGGCCTCACCGGTCCTCGCGGCCTGCACCGAACAGTCCGCAGAACCTTCGTCCCCGCCGCCGTCGACCTCACGCATCGACCTTCCCGCCGACCCTGAGTTGCTCAACCGGCTCGTCGAGGCCATCGAGGCAACCGGCGCCCCGCTCACTCACGAGCACGTCGCCACCCCCGAGCTGTGTCCCGCCGCGGGATGCGACACCGCGGTGGCCGCCGACCAACTGATCCTGATGCAGTTCCCCACCAGCGGCCGCGCGGAGTTGTACGCGGGTGCACACGCCGGTTCGTACCAGGTTCTCACCGTCGTGCTGTCGTTCCCCGCGGGTGTTGACACCGCGCAACAGCAGCGCTACATCGCGGCGCTGCAGTCGGTCGTCCGCTGACTCGGCCGGAAACGCAACCATTAGGATCGGCCGGTGAGCTGGCAGTCCCGGATGATCGACCGCGCCGAGGCATTAGCCGACCGCACTCTCCGCCTGCCCGGCGCCGAACTCGGCCTTCGAATCATCCGTGAAGTCGTCCTCGCCAGCGTCACCGACCGCGCGATGACCCTGGCCGCCCAGGCCTTCACCTCGGTGCTGCCCATCCTCATCCTGCTCACCACCCTGCCGGGCAGCTCGATCGTGTCGAGGGCCATGACCGACCTCGGTCTCAACCGGGAGAGCCTCGGGATCGGCTCGGCCAATTCGGTGCCCACCACCGCTTTCGGCGTATTCGGTGCGCTCATGGTGATCGGTGGCGGCACGTCGCTCGCCCGTGCGCTCGGCCGCATGTACGTCTATGCCTGGCAGGTCCGCAAGCTCCCGTGGCAGTCGTGGTGGCGGTGGGTGGTGGTCATCTTCGCGATCCCGACCGCCGCCGTCGCGCAGGGTCTGGTGATGGTGCTCGGCGGTGCCACGCTCAGCGGAGTGACCGTCGCCGGGTACGGCGTTCTCGGCGTGGTCTTGGTGACGCTCGCAACGCTGGTGATCTGGGGTGCGCTGTGGACCCTGGTCCCGAGACTGTTGGTGTCGTCGCAGGTGCCGATGCGATTGCTCGTGCTCAACGGTGCGCTCACCGGGATATTCGTGACGGCGTTGATCCTGGGCAGTGTCGTGGTGATGCCGCACAGTGTGCACGACACCGTCCACCACTTCGGGGGCCTCGGTGTCGTCTTCATCGCGATCAGCTGGTTGTTCTTCTACGCCGCGATCGTGGTGGTGTCGGCGATCGTGGTGAACACGGTGGTCACCGACGACGGCACCATCGGACGATGGGTCGCGCGGCGCACCGGACGTCCCACACCGTTCCCTGCACGGCCGAGCGCGTCGTCGCGGCTGATCGCTCCCCGCGACGACATCTAGGCCTCCAGCGCCCCGCGCGGTGCTCCGAACTCGCGGTCGGGGCCGAGTTTGGCGCGGCGGCCCGCGCGGTCCCCGGCTTGTCGGGCTCCCGCGGAGTAGCCGGCCGATGCGCTCGACGGACGCCAGGTGCCGCGCGCCTTGGATTCCGACCGGTAGAAGTCGGACACCTCGATCTCCTTTTTGCGCAGCGCAATAGCCGTCGACGCCGCGGGCGCATCACCGTCGGCCTCCGCGGTGAGCGCCTCGTTACGCGCGGCATCACGCGCCTGCGACAACCGCGCGCCGATGCGCTCGGCGAAGGCCGACTGGAAATTGAGCCGCGCGGTGATCGGAGCGAGGGGCTTGTGCTCCACCACGCGTCGGGTGCGCCAGCCGCTACCTTTGCGTACCACTCGCGCCGACGTCTCCGACCGATACTCACCCGACCGCAGGTACGCGTCGCTGGCCGCCACCATCTGCACCACGAGCGAGGTGTACAGCGCCTCACAGGTGTCGATGTCGGCGGCGTACCCGTAGGCGAGAACGAACGTCGAGTTGCCGGCGACGTCGACGGTCACGTCGTTGGCACGCGCGATAGCGACGAACAACTGCACGTAGGTGCGCAGCCCGCGCTTGCCCGATTCACCGATCGCGATCTGCCGGGAGACCGGAGTGGTGCGCTTCTTCGCGGCGGGGTCGTGCGCGCGTGCCACCGCGAGGTCGATGGCCGACGCCGTCGCGAGCCGTTGGGCGGCCTGCATGAAGGTCTCGGCCTCGTGGGGGTTGTCGGTGTTCTCGGCCTGCCGCAGCAGCGCCGCGATCCGGGTCAGCAGCTTCTCGTCGCGCATACAGATCAGACTAGTAACGGCCCCCGACGGTTCCCTCGAACCTTCCATGGCCGCAGAAACCCCGAACGCCGCGAGAAACACTGCGCGTGCGCAGTGTTTCTGACGACTTCTGGGGCTTCTAGAGCGTCGCCCCGACCTACAACCCGAACTTGCCCTGCATCTCCCGCAACGTCTCCGCCGACTCCATCAGCCCGGCGTGTTCGCTCTCCGACATCGCGATCTCCAGGCGCGTACCCGCCCCGGATCGGTCCACCAGGGTGGGCAGCGACAGGCACACGTCGTCGAGTCCCTCGTAACCCTTGGCGACCGTCGCGATCGGCATCACGCGGTGCTCGTTGTTGAGCACGGCCTCGACGATGCGCGCGGTCGCCAGGCCGATCGCGTAGTTGGTGGCGCCCTTGCCCTCGATGATCTTGTAGGCGGCGTGAACCACCTCGTGGTGGATGCGCTCACGCACCACCGCGTCGATCGGCGGCTGGCCGGGCAGCGGCTGCCATTCCATCAGTGGCACGCCGCCGATGCTGGCCGAACTCCACAGCGGGATCTCGGTGTCACCGTGCTCGCCGACGATGTACGCGTGCACGTTCTGCACCGCGACGCCGCAGTGCTGGGCGATGAGGAACCGCAGCCGGCTCGAGTCGAGCACGGTACCCGAACCGAACACCTGATTGCTCGGCAGGCCGCTGTATTTGAGGGCGGCGTAGGTCACCACGTCGACGGGATTGGTCACCATGATGTAGATGGCGTTGGGTGCCACCTCGATTACGTTCGGCATGATCTTCTTCGTCAAACCGATTGTGGCCTCGGCCAATTCGAGTCGTGACTGCCCCGGCTTCTGCTTGGCTCCGGCGGTGAACACCACCACGTCGGAGTCGGCGCACACCGACACGTCGTCGCTGCCGATGATGTCGGCGCGAGGCACGAACTCCAACCCGTGCGACATGTCGAGCACCTCGGCGGTCACCTTGGCGGTGTTGATGTCCATCAACGCGATCGTGCGTGCGACACCCCGGATCAGCGAGGCGTATGCGATGGCCGTGCCCACGGCTCCGGCCCCGATGATCGAGATCTTGGTTGGCTTGGCTTCCATGCTCCACCGCCTGTGTTTGGTTCGGTTCGCTTGACCCCGATTATCGTCGCCGCGACCCGGATGTGCGGGGTTACCGACTTCTCGTCCCCTACACGGGGGCCTCCGTCGAGCATTCCGTCGCATTTGCGGCATTTCACTATCGGAACCGTCGTCAGAAGCGCTCCGCGCTGCGGAATCAGCGACGACGCCCTACAGTCTGAACGGGCAATGCCGCCTGCCGATTCAGATCATCTGCACTGTTCACGTCGTATTCATCTTTCGCAGAAGGATTTTGCCATGCCCGAAGGCCACGAGACCCTGTCCGAGGACGAACAACACCTCGCCCGGCTCGGATACACCCAGGAACTCCACCGCTCGTGGTCGGGCTTCTCGAACTTCGCCATCTCGTTCTCGATCATCTCGATCCTGTCCGGATGTTTCACATCCTTCGGCCTGGGCTGGAACAACGGCGGCCCGGCGGCCATCGCGTGGGGCTGGCCGATCGTCTCGGTGTTCATCCTGCTCATCGGTTTCTGCATGGCCGAGTTGGTGTCGGCGTACCCGACGTCGGGCGGAATCTATTGGTGGGCTTCCAAACTCGGCGGCGCCAAGGCCGGCTTCTACACCGGCTGGCTGAACCTGATCGGTCTCATCGCGATCCTGGCGTCGGTGGCCTACGGCGCGGCCACGTTCCTCGACCTCACCATCGGCACCTTCAGCGAGTCATGGCTCGACGGTTACAGCCTGACCCGCGTGTTCATCATGTTCCTGATCATCCTGGCGGTGGCCGCACTGATCAACATCTTCTCCGGCCATCTGCTGTCGATGATCAACAACGTGTCGGTGTGGTGGCACGTGTTCGGTGCCGCCGCGGTGATCTTGATCCTGTTCCTGATCCCCGACCAGCACGCCTCGTTCTCCGACGTCTTCGCCAAGACCGTCAACAACAGCGGCATCTTCGGCACTCACACATCCGGCGCCGGCTTCATCCTGTTCGTGCTGCCCATCTCGGCGATCCTCACCCAGTACACGATCACCGGCTACGACGCCTCAGCGCATCTGTCGGAGGAGACCATGGGCGCCGCGGGAGCAGCGGCCAAGGGGATCTGGCGGTCCATCGCCTACTCGGCGATCGGCGGTTGGATTCTGTTGCTGAGCTTCCTGTTCGCCGTGCAGGACGCCGACGCGGTGTCGAAGTCGGGGGGTGCGGTGGCCACCATCTTCAGCCAGGCCCTGACCTCGAAGTGGGCCGGGCTGGTACTGCTGATCTCCACCGCCGGACAGTTGTTCTGCACCGCTGCCTGCCAGACCAGTGCGTCGCGGATGATGTTCGCGTTCAGCCGCGACGGCGCCGTTCCGGGACACAAGCTGTGGTCGAAGGTGCGCGACAACGGGATGCCCGCCAACGCCGTCATCGCCACCGCGGTGATCGCCGCCATCATCACGCTGCCCGCGCTGGTACCCGTCGACATCAACGGCGCACCGGTGCCGGTCGCCTTCTTCGCGGTGGTCTCGATCGGTGTGGTCGGTCTGTATCTGTGCTTCGCGGTGCCGATCTACTACCGCTGGAAGGCCGGCGATTCCTTCGAGCCGGGCGGCTGGACGCTGGGGTCGAAGTACAAGTGGATTGCTCCGCTGGCGCTGCTCGAGATCGTGGTGACCTCCATCGTCGCCATGTTCCCCACCTCGCTGGGCGGCATGCCGTGGGACCCGAGCTTCGCCTGGAAGTACGTCAACTACACCCCGCTGCTCGTCGGTGGCGCGCTGATCCTGCTCTACATCTACTGGCACCTGTCGGTGAAAAACTGGTTCACCGGCCCGATCAAGCAGGTCGACGCGCCGGTCGACGAGGCGGTTTAGCTCTTACCCGTCCAATCGGTACGCGTGTTTCCTTCCGCGAATGCACCGTTATGCGGATCGACGGGCCGGCCGGCTCAGCCGACAGCGGTCCACGACACGCATCCTGTACAGAATGGGCGGCTCTGCGGCCCGCCACCCGCACCAGCGGGCTTCGCGAATCCCACAGCCCATTCTGTATGGATTCCGGCCCTATCCTGTTACCCGTACGCGGCGCGGCGAGGTCACTCCACGTCGGCCCGGCGTCTACGACGCGCGTACTCACCGATCGCCGCCGATGCCACGGCCCACGGGCAGGTGGTCGAGATCGTCGTCGACTCCCGAGAGCGATACGCCGACAACTTCTCTGCGCAACAAGCCACCACCGAGAAGCGAGCGCTACCGGTCGGCGACTATGCGGTCCTCGACGGTGACGTCGTGGTCGCCGCAGCCGAACGCAAGAGCATCGAGGACCTCTCGGGCAGCGTCATGTCGGGGAAGCTCACCTATGCGATGGCCGAACTCGCGTCGCTTCCGCACGGCGCGGTGGTGGTGGACTCCGGGTACTCCCGACTGTTCAAGCTCGAACACGTCTCCACGTCAGCCGTGGCCGACGCCGTCGCCGAGGCGCATCCCCGCCGACATACGCGCCGCCTATCTCGCTGCCGCGCACCGATCCTGATCAGGCGGCCGACTGCATCGAGGTGTTCGCGCCGCACCAACCCGCTCACTCGTTCCCGCGGCGCTATTTCCTTCCCGCGCACGGAACTACCGACGCGGGAAGGAAAGGGCGACGCGGGAACAGCTACGGCCACAAGGGGTGCCCAGAGCTGCATCGTCTCGTAGAGACGGACGAGCCCCCGACCACCTTCAGCGGTGATCGGGGGCTCGTCGCGTATGACTCGCCGATCAGGCCTGTGCGGCCTCGGCGAAGTTGCGGGTCACCGCGGGATCGACCGGGATACCCGGGCCCGTGGTGGTGGAGACGGTCACCTTCTTGATGTAGCGACCCTTCGCCGCGGACGGCTTGACGCGCACGATCTCGTCGTAGGCGGCGCCATAGTTCTCCGCCAGCTTGTCGGCGTCGAACGATGCCTTGCCGATGACGAAGTGCAGGTTGGCTGCCTTGTCGACGCGGAAGTTGATCTTGCCGCCCTTGATCTCGTTGACGGCCTTGGTCACGTCGGGGGTGACGGTGCCGGTCTTCGGGTTCGGCATCAGACCGCGCGGGCCCAGGACACGCGCGATGCGGCCCACCTTGGCCATCTGGTCCGGGGTGGCGATCGCGGCGTCGAAGTCCAGCCAGCCGCCCTGGATCTTCTCGATCAGGTCCTCGGCACCCACCTCGTCGGCACCGGCGGCGACGGCCTCGGCGGCCTTGTCGCCGACGGCGAACACGATGACGCGGGCGGTCTTACCCGTTCCGTGGGGCAGATTGACGGTGCCTCGAACCATCTGGTCTGCCTTGCGGGGGTCGACGCCCAGCCGGATTGCGACCTCGACGGTCGAATCGGTGTTCTTCGACGATGTTTCCTTGGCCAGCTCGACAGCCTCCAGCGGGCTGTAGAGCTTGCTCTTGTCGACCTTCTCGGTCGCGGCCGCGTAGGCCTTGCTCTTCTTGCTCATGTGCTCTGTTCTTTCCGTGATGATGATTCGGGTTGTGGTGTGTGGGCCGAGCCGGCCCTCCCACGTTGAGATTGCTCGATCAGCGGTTGGCTGATCAGCCTTCGACGGTGATCCCCATCGACCGTGCGGTGCCGGCGATGATCTTCGCCGCCTGCTCCACATCGGTGGCGTTGAGGTCCTCGGCCTTGGTCTTGGCGATCTCGCGGACCTGATCCATCGAGACCTTGCCGACCTTCTTGGTGTGCGGCTCGCCCGAGCCCTTCTGCAGACCGGCAGCCTTGAGCAGCAGCTTCGCGGCCGGCGGCGTCTTCAACTTGAAGTCGAACGAGCGATCTTCGTACACGAAGATCTCCACCGGCACGACGTTGCCACGCTGCGACTCGGTCGCGGCGTTGTACGCCTTGCAGAATTCCATGATGTTCACGCCGTGCTGACCAAGCGCCGGACCCACGGGCGGGGCCGGGTTGGCGGCGCCTGCCTGGATCTGGAGCTTGATGATCCCGGCGAGCTTCTTCTTCTTGGGAGGCATCCTTGTTCCTTGTTTGTTTCTTGCAGATCCACGTCCGCTGGAGGCGTGGAAGTCTTGTGTTCCGCTCCCTGAGGAGCGAGCTTGCGAACCCTTCCGCTCCCTGAGGAGCGAGCTTGCGAGCGTCTCGAAGGGCTAAATCTTTTCGACCTGGTTGAAGGCCAGTTCCACCGGCGTCTCACGACCGAAGATCGACACCAGCACCTTGACCTTGCGCTGTTCGGCGTTGACCTCGCTGATCGACGCGGGCAGCGTCGCGAAGGGGCCGTCCATGACGGTCACCGACTCGCCGACCTCGAAGTCCACCTCGATGACCGAGGTCGCCGCGGCAGCAGCAGCCTCGACACTCTCGGCGCCCTTGCTGGCGGCCTTCTTGGCGGGAGTCCGCGGCAGCAGGAACTGCAACACTTCGTTCAGCGACAACGGCGACGGCTTGCTGGTCATTCCCACGAAGCCGGTGACGCCGGGGGTGTTGCGCACCGCGCCCCACGACTCGTCGTTGAGATCCATGCGCACCAGGATGTAGCCGGGCAGCACCTTGCGGTTGACCTTCTTGGGCTGGCCGTTCTTGATCTCGGTGACCTCTTCGGTCGGCACCTCCACCTGGAAGATGTAGTCGCCGACGTCGAGGTTCTGCACGCGGGTCTCGAGGTTGGTCTTCACCTTGTTCTCGTAGCCGGCGTAGCTGTGGATCACGTACCAGTCGCCCGGCGCACGGCGTAGCTGCTTGCGCAGTTCCTCGGCGGGATCGAGTTCTTCGGGCTCGCCGTCCTCGGCAGGGGCTTCGGCTTCGTCGGCCTCGGCGACGGCTTCCTCGGCCTCGGCGACGGCTTCCTCGCCACCCTCGACCGCTGCCGCGTCGTCCTCGGCGGCCTCGACCTGCGCCTCGACGCCCGGATCGTTGTCGATCGACTCGTCCGCGCCGGTGGCGTCGGTGCCGTCGACCGCGTCGGTCGTTTCGAACTCGTTATCCGGGGTGCTCACTGCAGCCCACGCTCCTTATGTATCCGGTTTCGGTCGTCGCCGCCGACACCTCGGCCGGGCGCGGACTCATTTCTCGAGCCCACGTCAGCCGAGCAGCCAGAGCACTCCCTTGGCGAAGGCGATGTCGATGCCGAAGATGAAGGCGGTCATCACGACGACGAACGCCAGGACGACCACCGTGTAGGTGATCATCTCGCGCCGGGTCGGCCAGATGACCTTCTTCAGCTCGGCGACAACCTGCTGCAGGAAGACCCAGATCCGAACGAACGGGTTCCGGCTCTCCGCAGGCGCCTTCTTCTGCTTGCGTTCCTTGACGGCGACCGCGGATCCGGTGTCGGAGTCCGAGTCGTCGTCGGTGGTGTCGACGGCACCCGCCGACGATCGGCGACCACGGCCTGAGCGCTTGCCCGACGGACGAAGCGCCTCCGACGAATCGTCGGCCGCCTCGTCGAGGGCGTCGTCGCGACTCTCGAGCTCGTCCCCCGCCGCATCTGCCGCGGTGGAATCCGCGGCACCTTTGGCGCGGGCAGCTCGGTCTCGCTTGCTCACCTTCGAGGTCCTCTCGTCAACGTGTGCCCTCTACCAGGGCAGGGGCGACAGGACTTGAACCTGCAACCTGCGGTTTTGGAGACCGCTGCTCTGCCAGTTGAGCTACGCCCCTTTGCGATCACTCGGCCATCATGGTCGGGTGGTCGCTGGTCTTCGGTCGACCTTCTCGTCAGCCTACCGACCTCACGGCCGGGCAAAGCTGCCGACAAAACCAACGCGCCACCCTAGGGGTAGCGCGCAAGTCAAGGGTAAACCTGGACATCTGAGTGTAGAACACCGGGGCGGCCGAACCCAAAACACCGCCCGTCGTGCGCCGACACCGGGTCACGTGAACCGCAAGTGGGTAGCCTGTGACGGGTGACCTCGAACGGTGAACGACGAGTCGCCGCCGTCGCCGCCCTGGCCCTGGGCGGGCTGGCCGTCGTGCTCGTGATCGTCGAGGCCATCGAGGAGTTCCCCCGCGGACTGATCGCGTTCGTGGTGCTGGTCATCGCCGCATTGCTGGCCCTCGTGGCCGCGCTCAACGTGGGCCGACGCCGCGTGGCGGCCTTCACCGGCGCCGTGATCGCCGCCATCGCGACGCTGGTGCTGCTGGTGTCCGCCGACGCCCATCTGCTGATCCAGAGTGTGGTCATCATCGTCCTGTTCGCAGGCGCGATGCTCGCCGCCTCCGTCGCGTTCCGCATCTCGGTGCCGCTGCCCGACGCGCAACCACCCCGACATCCCGTCATGTTCTTCAACCCCAAGTCCGGCGGCGGGAAGGCCGAACGTTTCAACCTGGCCGAGGAAGCCGGCAGGCGCGGGTACCGTGCCGTCGAACTCACTGCAGGCTCCGACCTGCGCGAACTGGCCGAGAACGCGATCGCGGACGGCGCCGACGCGCTGGCAATGGCAGGCGGCGACGGATCGCAGGCGGTGATCGCCGAGGTCGCCGCGCATCACGCTCTGCCCTACGCCTGCATCCCGGCGGGCACCCGCAACCATTTCGCACTGGATCTCGGGGTGGACCGCGACGACGTGGTGGGGGCGCTCGACGCGTTCGTGCGTGGCGGGGAACGCCACGTCGATCTCGGCGATGTCAACGGCCAGGTGTTCGTCAACAACGTGTCACTGGGCGTGTACGCCGAGGCGGTGCAGCAGAAGGGTTACCGCGACGCGAAGCTGCGCACCCTGCTCGACATCGCGCCCCAGGTACTCGGCCCCGACGGCGACGGCCCACAGTTGACGTGGCACAGTCCCGGCGGCACCCGACACTCCTCTGTCGCGGCGGTTCTCGTCTCCAACAACCGCTACCGCCTCGGGCGCGTGCTGGGTTCGGGCACCCGACCCAGTATCGACGACGGCGAGTTGGGCATCACCGTCCTGGCCGATCCCCTCTCCCGCGGCGGGTCGGGGCGTCCACAGCGGCTGTGGCGCGAATGGTCGGCGGCGACGTTCGAGATCGACGCGGACCGGTCGCTGCCCGCGGGGATCGACGGCGAGGCCGACACCCTCGAGCCGCCGCTGCGGTTCACGGTGCGCCCGGGCGTGCTGCGGGTGCGGATCGCCCGCCAACATCCGGGGGCGTCACCGTCGGCGGCGTTGCCCGACGGACTGCCGGCGTCGGTGGCGGCGCTGATCAAGATCGCGCTCGGGCGGCAGGTGCACACCGGTCCACGCCACCGACCCGACGACGAACCCGACCCGTCCAAGCGTGCCCAGGTGAACTGATCGCTCAGCTGAACTGGATGCGTGCCTGCGCGCGGCCGAAGATCTTGCGGTCGCCCTGCTTGGCGACGATGGCGATCACGCCCTGACGGGTCTCGGGGTCGAGCGATTTCACCTTGCCGGTGAAGTCGAGGGCGGCGCTGTCGTCGGCGGGCACATACACCGGGCTGGTGAAGCGCACGTTGTACTCGCAGAACGCCGCCGGGTCGCCGACGAACAACGAGATGTAGGAAGCGCCGAGACCCATCGTCTGCATGCCGTGTGCCACCACGTCGTCCATCCCGGCGGCCTTGACCACGTGGTCGGAGTAGTGGATGGGGTTGGGGTCACCGGCCACCCCGGCGTAGTTCACCAGGTTGCCGCGGGTCAGCAGGTAGCGCTTCGCGTCGAGTTCCTGGCCCACCCGCAGCGAGTCGAACGACACCGCCCCGAACGCGTCCGGGGACTGCGTGGGGTCGGGCAGGTCGTAGCGGCTGGGCTGGGGGTCGACGGTGTGACCGTGCTTGCCGGTCTCGGCGACCTTCATCATGACGTGGTCGAGCGATTCCTCGACCATCGGATCCACCTCGAGACCGGGCCGCGCGACCAGCGAGGTGTAGGTGGTCATCACCGGCTCGCCGTGCTGATTCCAGACGACGTTC
The DNA here is from genome assembly GCF_053588575.1 of Gordonia sp. NPDC003429. Classification (NCBI taxonomy): domain Bacteria; kingdom Bacillati; phylum Actinomycetota; class Actinomycetes; order Mycobacteriales; family Gordoniaceae; genus Gordonia; species Gordonia sp. NPDC003429. Next base: position 26,944 of record NZ_JBSFQF010000009.1, on the reverse strand, counting down.
TTGGTCACCATCAGGTCGATGGCCTCGGGGCTGGTGATGTGGCGGAACGATTCGAGCGAGACGTCGCAGATGAGGCGGTCGCCGACCTTCATCGGCTGGTGGTACACCAGCCTCTGGTCGGTCTGCATGATCTGCCACAAGTCGTATCCGGTGACGACGTCTTCGAAGAGTTTGCGCTGGGCGATGATGCCGAGCACCGACACGTAGGTCGGTGCCGCGATCAGCGTGTCGTGGCCGATGGCGCGGGCCGCTTCTTCGCTCCAGTGGGTGGGATGCGCGTCCTGCACGGCGAAGGCGTGCTTACGGACTTCTTCGCGACCGATCTCGTAGTAGTCGTCCACGGTATAGGTGAAGCCCACCATCGACTTGGTGTGAGCGGCGACTTCCTCGGCGGTGAGCTTCCCGTCCAGGCTCAACGTGTCGAGCCGGTGATTGACGTCGGTCTCGGTGACCTGTGACATCGCTTGTACTCCTAACGACCTGCCACCGAATCGAGCGTGCGGACGTCGGGCTGTGACCGCGGGGTGGCGCTGGAACTCTCGCAACTGTACTTAAGCCGTTGTTCACCTACGAAATCGCGGGTTGTCTCCTCGAGGAGACAACCCGCGATCCAAGCAGGTGCGTCGGTGGAACCAACCTACCGCGATTCCATCGGCGGAGCCGATTTAGCGCGATTCCATCGGCGGAGCCGATTTAGCGCGATTCCTTGTGCGGCTGGTGCTTGCCGCAGTTCGGGCAAAACTTCTTGATCTCGAGACGATCGGGATCGTTGCGACGGTTCTTCTTGGTGATGTAATTACGGTGCTTGCACACCTCGCAGGCCAAGGTGATCTTGGGCCGCACGTCGGTTGAGGAAGCCATGTGTTCGCCTTCTTTCGGATGTATGCCGGTCGTCGGAGTCTTGCACCGCCACCAACCCGGTATTCCGGTCGCGCGACAAGCCTCTGGGTAGCGGTGGAGGGACTCGATCCCTCGACCTCACGATTATGAGTCGTGCGCTCTAACCAGCTGAGCTACACCGCCCTGGCGGCTCGAATCCCAGCCTGGACGCAGGTCCTCACCGGGCGTTCAAGTCCTCCCGAGCCCCCTGACGGAATCGAACCGTCGACCTTTTCCTTACCATGGAAACGCTCTGCCGACTGAGCTAAGGGGGCGTACCCGATCACCCCTGTGGGGGCGTTCGAGAGCCTTAACGAGGTTACACACCGAGTCGGCGGCGCACCAAATCACCGGTTTCCCGGTACTCGGGGCGGCCGCCGATCACTCGCCGTCGAACCACGTTGTGGCAGGTACAGGATTCGAACCTGTGTAGCTTTCGCGACGGATTTACAGTCCGCTCCCATTGGCCGCTCGGGCAACCTGCCGTGCTGTTCCGCCGACCGTCTCCGGTCGCGAGAACAACGCCGTGAAGAATACAACGAATCCGCCCGGGGGGCGCAAATCCGCAGGTCACAGCATTGCGTGTGGCTACGTGTGATCGCTGGGCGCATCCGTGTCCGGCGATGGTCAGGCCCGGGCTAGGCTTGCTGACATGGCTGATTCATCGTTCGACGTGGTGAGCAAGGTCGACCGCCAGGAGGTCGACAACGCCCTCAACCAGGCCGCCAAGGAACTCTCGCAACGCTACGACTTCCGCGGCACCAACACCGGCATCGAGTGGTCCGGCGAGGAGGGCATCGTGATCACCTCCGACGCCGAGGAGCGCGCGCAGGCGGGCTTGGAGGTGTTCAAGGAGAAGCTGATCCGCCGCGACATCTCGCTCAAGGCGTTTGAGGCCGACGACCCGGTGTCGTCGGGCAAGCAGTTCAAGATCTCCGGGAAGATCGTGCAGGGCATCGACTCCGAGCACGCCAAGAAGATCTCCAAGAAGATCCGCGACGACGGGCCCAAGGGCGTCAAGGCGCAGATCCAGGGCGAGGAACTGCGGGTGTCGAGCAAGAAGCGCGACGACCTGCAGGCGGTCATCGCGCTACTCAAGGGCGAGGACTTCGGGATCGCCCTGCAGTTCGTGAATTACCGCTGAGGGGGTTAGCTCCGGTCCACGACCTTCCCCTACTTTCCGACCCTTCCCCCAGTTGTTCCTCGGGGACCGTACCGAAAGTAGGGGACGAACGACCTTCCCCTACTTTCCGACCCTTCCCCCAGCTACACCTCGGGGACCGTACCGAAAGTAGGGGACGAACAACCTTCCCCTACTTTCGCCACCGCGCTACACGCCCCGGCGAGCCATCTCCTGCAGCCGGGCGATGCGGTCCTGGGTGGGCGGATGCGTCGAGAACATCTTGGACATCCGGTCGCCGGCACGGAACGGGTTCTCGATCATCGCGGCGCTCTGCGCGGCGATGTCGGGCTGCGGCGGCAGCGGCGCCTGCTGGATGCCGCCGGAGATCTTGGCCAGCGCCGACGCCAACGCGAGCGGGTCGCTGGTGAGTTCGGCACCGGACTTGTCGGCCTGATATTCGCGCGATCGCGACACCGCCAGCTTCACCAGGGTGGCCGAGATCGGGCCCAGGATGGCGATCAGGATCAGCGCCAGCGGATTGGGTCCGTTACCGCCACGGTTTCCGGACATGCCGAAGAACATGGCGAAGTTGGCCAGGCCGCTGATGATCGACGCCATCGCACCCGCGATCGAGCTGATCAGGATGTCGCGGTTGTACACGTGCGACAGTTCGTGGCCGAGTACCGCGCGCAGTTCTCGCTCGTCGAGCAGTCGCAGGATGCCCGCGGTGCAGCACACGGCCGCGTTCTTCGGGTTGCGGCCGGTGGCGAAGGCGTTCGGCGATTCGGTGGGGCTGATGTAGAGCGCGGGCATGGGCTGGCGCGCGTCGGTGGCGAGCTCGCGGACAATGCGATACAGCACCGGCGCCTCCACCTCGGTGACCGGCTGGGCGTGCATCGCCTTCAGCGACATCTTGGCGCTGTTGAAGTAGACGTAGGCGTTGACGGCGATCGCGAGGATCACCGACCCCCACAGGATCGTCGGGCTCCGGAACGCCGCACCGATGGCGACGATGATCGCCGACATCAGGCCCAGCAGGAAGGCCGTCTTCAACCCGTTTTGCATCATGTCCTCGTTTGGTCGCACGTGCCGCCGACCAGCAGGTCGGCGGCTCTCACCTTCTCAAACGATCAAGGGTCCGGTTGGGTTTCCCTGCGCGCGGGTCGCTCAACGCGTGCGGCCTGTCGCTGATCACGTGCGATGTGTCGCTCAGCCCGTGCGTTCGATGGTGTAGCCCACCAGTGAGCTGAGCGCGTCGTGCGCCGGCCCGCCGGGCAGTTCGGCGAGCACCTGTTCGGCTTCGGTGGCGTAGTCGCGCAGTTTGGCATGTGCCGCGGCCATCCCCGACGACGCGTTGAGCAGGGACAGCGCCTCATCGACCTCGGCGTCGTCGACGAGCGGTCGCGGCGCACCGGAGGCGTCGAGGAGCAGTTCACGCAGCCGCGCCGTGGTCGGGTCCTGCGCGGCCAGCGCGTAGAGCACCGGCAGCGTGTGGACGCCTTCACGCAGGTCGGTGCCGGGCGTCTTGCCGGAGTCCCCGCTCGCGGAACTGATGTCGATGATGTCGTCGGACACCTGGAAGGCGGTGCCCACGATGTCGCCGAGTCGGGAGAGCCGCTCGACGTCGTCGGGCCCGGCGCCGGCGGTCATCGCACCGAAACGACCGGCCGCCGCGATCAGCGAGCCGGTCTTCTCCCACACCACTTTCAGGTAGTGCTCGACGGGGTCGGCCTGCTGCGCGCCGATGGTCTCGCGCATCTGACCGGTCACCAGTTCGGCAAAGGTGTCGGCGATGATGCGCACGGCCTCGGGTCCCAGCGTGGATACCAGCCGCGACGCCCGCGCGAACAGGAAGTCGCCGGAGAGGATGGCGATGCTGTTGGACCAGCGCGCATTGGCGCTCTGCGCACCGCGCCGCACGGGCGCCTCGTCCATCACGTCGTCGTGATAGAGCGTCGCGAGATGGATCATCTCCACCACGGTCGCCGAAGTGATCACCTCGTCGGCACCCGGCCGTGGCCCGAACTGGGCGGCGAGGATCGCGAACATCGGGCGGAACCGCTTACCGCCGGCCTTCGCCAGATGCGACGCGGCTTCGGTCATCACGTCGTCGCCCGATGCGAGTTCGCTGAGCAACAAGTCTTCGACTCGCGCCAACGAGGAACGAACCGTGGTGGCGAACTCGTCGGAACCCAGGTCCAGCCCGGCGAATGTGGACTTCACCCCGCCGAGCCTAGTCGGTATGCCCCGCGGCGGGTGGCACCCGGTGCGCGACATACTGGTGCGGTGGCGAGCCAGAATCCCCGACACGCCGATGTCCTCGTCGTCGGTGCCGGTCCCGGCGGATCGGCGGCCGCGGCCCATGCTGCCGCGGCCGGGCACGACGTGGTGCTCGTCGATGCGGCGGTGTTTCCGCGCGACAAGACCTGCGGCGACGGCCTTACCCCGCGTGCGATCGCGGAGCTGAACAAACTGGGGTTGGACGGGTATCTGGCCGGTAGGCCGCGGATCGACGGGCTCGAGTTGCACGGGTGGGGTGCAAGCCAACGCGTGCCGTGGCCGTCCGGCCGGTTTCCCCCGCATGGGAGCGCGGTGCCGCGAATGGAGTTCGACGAGGCACTCCGCGCGCTCGCGGTGTCGCGCGGAGCACGAATGTGTCAGGGCGCCAAGGCCGTTGATGTCGAGATGGCGGCCGATCGGATCGACGCGGTGATCCTGCGTGGTCCGGACGGTCCGTGGCGGGTGACGGTGGGCACGGTGATCGTCGCCGACGGGGTGCGGTCGGCGCTCGGCAAGAGGTTGGGCCGCGCGTGGCACCGCGACACCGCCTATGGCGTGGCCGCCCGCGCGTACGTGCCGTCGGATCGCGCCGACGATCACTGGATGGGATCGCACCTGGAACTGCGGGATCCCGATGGTGCGCTGTTGCCCGGGTATGGGTGGGTCTTCCCCCTCGCCGGCGCCGGGAGCGAAGCGAGCGGGCCGAATGTGCCCGGCGCCGGGAGCGAAGCGAGCGGCCCGAATGTGCCCGGCGCCGGGAGCGAAGCGAGCGGGCCGAATGTGCCCGGCGAAGCGAGCGGGACAGGGCTGCTCAATGTGGGGGTGGGGGCGTTGGCGACGTCGAAACGCCCGGCGCACATGGCATTACGGCCGATTCTGGAGCACTACGCGCGGATGGTCGGCGGCGAGTGGCAGATCACGGGGCCGCCGACGCGGCTCACCTCGGCGCTGTTGCCGATGGGCGGTGCCGTGTCGGGGGTGGCGGGCCGCAATTGGATGCTGATCGGCGACGCCGCCGCATGCGTGAATCCGCTCAACGGCGAGGGCATCGACTACGCACTGGAGACCGGACGGCTGGCCGTCGAGCATCTGGGGGCGGCCGATCACACCGACGACTGGCGCGAGACCCTCGCGGAGCATTACGGGCTCGCGTTCTCCGCGGCGCGCCGCCTCGCCGGGTTGCTCACCGTGCCGCAGACGGTTCCGTTGCTGGGGCGGCCCGGCATCCGGTCGGAGCGGTTGATGTCGCTGGTGGTGCGGGTGATGGGCAACCTGATCACCGACGACGACGCGGATCTGATCGCACGGGCGTGGCGATCGGCGGGCCGGGTGTCGGCGCGCGTCGATCACCGCCCGCCGTTCACCTGAGGCGCACTCGTTCACCTGGGACGAGATCGGTGATACGTTACCTGTGACTCGGATAACACATACATTGCCGTGCCTCTTCGGGAGGATGCTCCATGCAGCCGATCACAGCAGTCACCTCGTCATATGCCGCCAGGCTCGGGGGCCGACGGCGCGAGCGATACCGGTTGCGCACCGAGTTGTCTGCTGTCGACCCGAGTGAGGATCCTCGCGCCTTTGCGGAGCGACTTTCCACCCTCGAGTTCCCCTGGGGCTCACAGCAAGCGCTGAGTTTCGCCCTGTTCCGCACCTACGCCGTGCCGTCGATCGGCGAATTGCTGTACCGTACCGGAGAATTCACGGATCACACGCAGAAGCGCTACGACGACACCGCCCTCTTGCTGTCCGAACCGGTCGAGCACGGCTTCGACGCCGGTACGCGCGGCCGCGCGGCGGTGCGCCGGATCAACCAGATGCACGCGATGTACGACATCCCCAATGATGACATGCTTTATGTGCTGGCCACTTTCGTCGTGTGCCCGGTTCGGTGGGTGGCACAACACGAGTGGCGACCGCTCACCGACCAGGAGACCGCCGGCATCACCAACTTCTACCGCATGCTCGGAAAGCATATGGGAGTCAGGGATATTCCGGAGAGCTACGACGATTTCGAAAGGCTGCTCACCGATTTCGAGCGTGAGCACTTCGCGTACTCCGCGGGTGGTCGCGCCGTCGCCGATGCCACTCTGGGCCTGCTGACGACGTTCATGCCCTACCGGCTGTTGCCGCCACCCGTCGTGCGGCGGATGGCGTTCGCACTGATGGACGAGCCCTTGCTCGACGCCTTCGGCTACCCGCGACCGACCCGGCTCGAACGCGTGCTGGTCACCGCAGGTGTGCGTGTGCGCGCGCTGGCGATCCGCTTTCTTGCGACCCCGCGCTCCACCCCGGTGTACGGCCGCGACATGCCGGAGGTGTGCGGCTACCCGAACGGCTACCGGGTGGAGGATCTCGGCACCTTCGCTCGGAAGTGCCCGCACCCCTGAGCGATTGCCGCTAGACCCTCACTCCGGTGTGCAGCGCCGCGATCCCACCGGTGAGGTTCTGCCAGCGGACGTGGGTGAAACCGGCGGCGCGGATCAGGTCGCCGAGCGCGAACTGGTCGGGCCACGCCCGAATCGATTCCGCCAGATACACATACGCGGCCGGGTTGCTCGACACCTTGGTCGCCACCGCGGGCAGCGCCTTCATCAGGTATTCCATGTACACCGTCTTGAACGGCCGCAGCGTCGGGGTGGAGAACTCGCAGATCGCCAGGCGTCCACCGGGTTTCAGCACACGGTGCAGCTCGCTCAGGGCCAGCGGCACGTCGTTGACGTTGCGCAGCCCGAACGAGATCGTCACCGCGTCAAAGGAGTTGTCGGCAAAGGGCAGCGCCAGCGCGTCGGCCGCGACCTTGGGGACGTCACGATCGGCGCCGGCCTTGAGCATGCCCAGCGAGAAGTCGGCGGCCACGCAGTGCGCCCCGGACGCCGCGAGTTCCACCGTCGACACGGCGGTGCCGGCGGCCAGGTCGAGCACCACGTCGCCGGGGCGCAGCGCCAGCGCCTTGCGGGTGGCCTTGCGCCAGCGGCGGTCCTGCGCGAAGGAGAGCACGGTGTTGGTGATGTCGTAGCGTTTGGCGACGCCATCGAACATGGCGGCGACCTCGGCAGGCGCCTTGTCGAGACCTGCGCGGTCGGTGGTGGCCATGGCCATACGGTACTACCCGGCCAGGCGTATCCCGTCGGTCAGTCCGTTGCCGCTCGATCCGGCGATCACGGCCCGGTAGTGGCCGAGCAGTTCGTCGCAGATCGCGGGCCAGCTCCGGCCCCGCACGGTCACCAGCGCCGCACGTCCCATCGCCGCACGTAGTGAGTGGTCGCGCAGCACGTCGATCACCTCGGGCAGCCGCGCGGTGTAGTCGGCGGGGTCGAGCAGGTAGCCGGTGCGGCATGCCGCGACGAGGTCGCGGGGGCCGCCGGCGTCGGGTCCGATCACCGGCAGTCCGCTGGCCATCGCCTCCTGGATGGCCTGGCAGAACGTCTCGTGCTCACCGGCGTGCACGAACACGTCCAGGCTGGCGTACGCCCGCGCGAGTTCGGTGCCGCGCAGTTCGCCGGTGAACACCGCGTTGGGCAGGAGTCGCTCGAGTCGTTGCCGCTCGGGTCCGTCCCCGACGATCACGAGGCGGATCGAGTCGTCGTGTGCCAGCGACTCCAGCCGCTCGACGTGCTTCTCGGGTGCCAGCCGTCCCACGAAGCCGACGATCAGCTGTTCGCGCCCGCCCGTCCATGCGCGGCGCAGCGCGTCGTCGTGGCGACCGGGGTGAAACAGCTCGGTGTCCACGCCCCGCCCCCAGCGGTGCAGGCGCGGAACTCCCTGTTCGGCAAGGGATTCGATCGTCGCACTGGACGGTGCGAGGGTGCGGTCGCACATCTCGTGCAGGCGCCGGGTGTAGTGCCAGGCGGCTCGGGTGGCCAGGCCGAGGCGGTAGGACTCGGCGAAGCCGGCGATGTCGGTCTGGAACACCGCGACCGACGGGATCTCGAGGCGGCGGGCGGCCAGCGCGGCCGCACCGCCGACCACGAACGGCGAAGCGAGGTGCATCACGTCGGGTGCGTAGTCGCGGACGGTGCGGTAGAGGACGGGCGCGGGCACTCCCACCGGGAGCGACGACACCCGCGGCACCTGCACCGACCGCAGCAGGTGTACCGGTGTGCGCCGACCCACGAGCCGGGGTCCGCGTTCGCCGGCGCGAGCCGAGTCCGGGGCGATCACCACCGCCTCGTGGCCGGTGTGTTCGAGATGGTCGACGACGCGGAGAACGGAGTTGACCACCCCGTTGACCTGCGGCAAGAAACTCTCGGCCACGATCGCGACACGCATGTCGCCATCGTCAGTGCGACAGGTGGCCGGTGGCCGCGGACGACGTGTCGCGTCGCCCAACAGCCGGTGAAGTCTCATCGGCCGGTGAAGTCTCATCGGCCGGTGAAGTCCCATCGGCCGGTGAAGTCCCAACAGCCGGGGCGGTCTCGTCCGGCGACGTCTCATCTGCCACCGGGTCGGCGGTCTCGTGTCGGCGACGCGAGCGGCGCCCCACCTCGGCCACCCCGACCATCAGGCCGCCCACCACCACCCAGCCCACCACCGCGACGGATGCGGCCGGGATCAGCGAGAGCGTCGCGGTGCGACCGGCGGGGCGCGCCAGGTCGGGGTTGATGGTGCTGTATTCCACGCGGATGCGTTGTCCCGACGTCAGTTCCGTCGGGTAGAGCAAGCCGAGACGTGGGCTGAACACCGACCCGTCGGGGGTCTGGAAGTAGACGTTGGCGTGCAGCCGGTCGGCCGATACCACGTCGGCGGTGACGGTGGCCTTGTTCGCGTCGATGGCGGCGTCATTGCGGAAGCACGCCACCACCAGCACGATGCTCATCACAGTGATCACGAACCCCAAGGTCAGCAATACCAGCTGGATGCGTCGCTGGATGACCGGATTCATGGCAGCCAGGATAGCCGGACGGCCGGTGGGGACAGCCGCCTGTGGGCCGGCTCGCGCGCACCTCGGATCCGGTACAGAATGGGCGGCTGTGCGGCCCGCCACCCGCACCAGTGCATCTCCCGGGCCGCGCAGCCGCCCGTTCTGTACAGAGTTCGGCCGAATACCTACCCCGACACCCGCGCGGCGATCGCGGCGTGCACCTCACGCAGCCGCGCGCGGTCGGTGACCACCTCCACCACCTCGATGCCCCCCGCGCGCGACGGCACGTCGGCGGCCAGCACGGCCGACAGCTCCTCCAGACGCACCCGACGATGCGCCACGTGGACGCCCGCGCACAGCGCGGCGAGGTCGGTGCGGTGCGGGGTGCCGAACACGCGCTCGTAGGCGCCGGCATAGGGTTCGGCGTCGAACCGCGGATCGCCCTGCTCGAGCAGCCCGAAGATGCCGCCGCCGTCGTCGTTGGCCACCACGATGCGCAGCGCCGAGGGCCGCGGCTCGCTGGGTCCGATGATCAGGCCGGTGGTGTCGTGGATGAAGGTGAGATCACCCATCAATGCCACCGTCCGCCCGCCACCGGCCAGGGCCGCGCCGATCGCCGTCGAGTTGGTGCCGTCGATCCCCGCGACCCCCCGGTTCGAGAGCACGCGCACCCCGTCGGGGACGCGACCGGCCAGCGCGACGTCGCGGATCGGGTTGCTGGCGCCCACCATCAGCTGATCGCCCGGCGTCATGGCCGCGCTCACGGTCCGCGCCACGTGCAGCCCGGTGGTGGGGCCGGGCTCGTCGAGCACCGAGTCGACGGCGCCGAGTACCCGCTGCTGAATCTGCGCGCACTCCTTGAGCCACTCCTCGCGCGGCTCCCCCGACACGTCAGCGCGGGTGCCGGTCGCGTACACATTGCCCGACACGTCCGGCCAGCGCGGACCCGTGGTGAGGGCGTACACCCGCACGTTCGGGTCGGCGAGTAGCCGCGATACCCCGCGATGCAGGGTGGGGCGTCCGCAGATGATGGCCTGCCGGGGTGCGATCGCCGCCAGCGCGAGCGGATGCAATGGCGTGGCGGCCGGCGGCGCGGTGGGTTCGGCGACGGTGGGGATACCCGCGAGGGCGGGGTGTGTGCCCGCGCCGTGACCGGCGACGGCGACGGTGTCGACGGACAGATCGATGGGCAGCGGCACGTCGAGCCGGCCGACGGGCGCCTGCGTCCAGGGCAGGCCGTTTGGGCGGCCCCGGTAGGCGCCCAGTTCTTCGTCGGCCGCCGACCTCGCGTCGGGTACCAGGGGTTCGCGCAACGGGATGTCGAACTGCACGGGCCCGGCGTTGCCGGTGCGGGCGCCACGCGCGGCCGCCAGGACCCGGCCCACCGCCGACCGCCACTGACTGTTCGCGTCGAGCCCCTCCTCGGCCAGCCCGATGCTGATCGCCGCCCGCACCTGGGTGCCGAAGATCCCGAACTGTTCGATCGTCTGGTTGGCCCCCGATCCGAGCAGTTCGTAGGGCCGATTCGCGCTGACCACCACCAGCGGCACGCGGGCGTAGTTCGCCTCGAACACCGCGGGCCCCATGTTGGCCACCGCCGTGCCGCTGGTCATCACGATCGGCACCGGCCGCCCCGACGCCACCGCCAGGCCCACCGCCAGGAATCCCGCCGACCGCTCGTCGATCCGGACGTGCAGCCGCAACCGGCCCTCCCGGTCGGCGGCATACAGCGCGAACGCGAGCGGCGCATTTCGTGAACCCGGGCACAGCACCGCCTCGGCCACACCACCGCGGATCATCTCGTCGACGATGACGCGGGCCTGCAGGGTGGAGGGATTCATGCCGACCAGCCTAGGCCCCGTCGAACGGAGCAAACCTGGTCGCCACCGCCGACGTCACACATTACGCTCACCGGCATGGGCGTCTACGGCGACAGAATCCTGCCCCGCGTGATCAATGTGGTCTGCGGTTCGGGGGCACTGTTTCCCATCCGACAGTGGGCGTGCGAGGGGCTCACCGGCGACGTCGTCGAACTCGGTTTCGGTTCGGGACTCAACGTGGACGCCTACCCAGACGCGGTCACCAAGGTGTACGCCATCGAACCGTCCGACGCCGGTTGGCACTTGGGCGCGCACCGCGTTGGCGCCTCGTCGGTGCCGATCGTGCGGGCCGGACTCGACGGTCAACGACTCCCCTTCGACGACAACACCTTTGACTCAGCGCTGTCGACGTTCACGTTGTGCACCATCCCCGATCTGCCGGCAGCACTGGCCGAGGTGGCGCGGGTACTCAAGCCCGGTGGGACGCTGCACTTCCTGGAGCACGGCATCGCCCCCGACGAGAACGTCCGACGCTGGCAGCGTCGCCTCGACCCCATCGAGCAGCGCATCGCCGGTGGCTGCCATCTCACCCGCGACATCCCGCGCGAACTCGACGACGCGGGCCTCCACGTCACCGCCAACAAGCAGTTCTACGGCGCCTGGCCGAAGTCGTTCGGGGCGCTGAACGTCGGAGTGGCGCAGGTCCGCCCGCCGCTGGTCGAGTAGCCGCCGACCGTCCCCCACTACGCTCGACCGAGTGCCCCGTTGGATTCTGCTCGCCGCGCTCACCGCCGGCCTCAGCGTCCTGCTGGAATGGTTCGACGTCGACGCCGCCCCGCTGTTCGCCGGGCTCGTCGTGGCCGGGGTGCTCGCGATCGCCGGACTCGCACCCCGCGCACGCACCGTATCGGCCCCCGAATCCGAAGCGCAGCAACAGGATTCCGACGCGCTGATCGTGCCGCGCCCGGTGATGCTCGCCGCGCAGGGCGTCCTCGGCGTGTTCATCGCGACGATGGCCGACCCGGACACCCTCGCGGGGCTTGGCTCGGCGTGGCTTCCGGTGCTGGTGATCGGCCTGGGCACGCTCGCGCTGTCCATCGCGGGCGGCGCGCTGCTGGGCCTGCACCGCGACGTCGACCCGCTGACCGGGGCGCTGGCGTTGGTGGCCGGCGGCGCGTCGGGTCTGGTGGCGCTCACCCGCGAGTTCGGCGGGGACGAACGTATGGTCGCGGTGATCCAGTATCTGCGGGTCGCGCTGGTCACCATCACCATCCCGCTGGTCGCGTCGCTGGTGTTCCACGCTCGTTCCGGCGGTGTGCGCACGACGGCACCCACCTGGACCAATCAGACGTGGGGCCTGCTACTTCTCGCCGTCTGCCTCGGGATCGGCATCCCGGTGGGCCGACTGATCCATCTGCCCGCCGCCGGCCTGCTGGGTCCGATGGCGCTGGCGACGATCGCCGAACTCACCGGCATCGCCGGCGACGCCGCGGTGTCGCCCGTGCTGCTCGCGGTGGCGTACGCGGTGATCGGCTGGCAGGCCGGTCTCGGGTTCACGCTGCCGCGGCTGCGTGCGATCGGTCGGGTGTTGCCGCTGGCTGTGGTGCTGATCCTGGCGATCGGGGTCGGTTGCGCACTGCTCGGTGTGCTGTTGTCGTGGTGGACCGGCGAGTCGATGTTCGACTGCTACCTGGCCACCACCCCGGGCGGCATCTACGCGGTGCGCGCCGCAGCGACCGCGGCCGGTTCCAATGTGGCGTTCGTCGTCGCCGCGCAAATCCTGCGGGTTCTGCTGATGTTGTTCGTCGCGCCGTTCGCGGCCCGCGCCGCCGCCGCGCACCTACGGCGCTGACGCACACGCCGATCGGGCACACGACCCCCTGTTGCTGTGACGCGAGTCCCAGATAAATTGAACTCATGACCGGCGACGCTCAGCCCCAGCACAACGACACGGCCGCACAGGCGGCAACTCCCCCCGCGCCCGACGGCGACCGCGAATTCGACGTGGTGGTGTTCGGTGCCACCGGTTTCGTCGGCGAGCTCACCGCCCGCTACCTGGCCGAACACGCACCCGCGGGCACGCGCATCGCACTTGCCGGTCGTTCGGAGAGCAAGCTCGCCGACACCCGCGCGCTCCTACCCAAGGCCGCCGCGGACTGGCCGCTCATCATCGCCGACACCTCGTCGCCCGCCTCGCTCGACGCGATGGTTGCCCGCACCCGCGTCATCTGCACCACCGTCGGGCCGTACCTGCGTTATGGCGAGGCACTCGTGGTGGCCGCCGCCACCGCGGGCACCGACTACGTCGACCTGACCGGCGAGGTGCCGTTCGTGCACTTCTCCATCGACAAGGCCCACGACATCGCCGCCGCCACGGGTGCCCGCATCGTGCATTCGTGCGGCTTCGACTCGGTGCCGTCGGATCTCAGCGCCTGGGTGTTGCACCGCAAGATCGCCGACGACGACGCCGGCACGATGACCGACACCACCTTGGTGGTTGCGGCGATGCGCGGCGGCGCGTCGGGCGGCACGATCGATTCGATGCGGGTGATCGCCGATCAGGCCAAGGAATCGCAGACTCGGCGACTGCTGCTCAATCCGCACGCGCTGTCGGGAACGCCGGGCAACACTCCGCGGCCGAGCCTGTCGTCGGAACCCAGCGACATCGCGGTGGTCTCGGCGCGCAAGGTGGATCCGTCGCTGCGCGGCACCCTCGCCCCGTTCTTCATGTCATCGCACAACACCCGCATCGTGCGGCGTTCCAACGCCCTGCTCGACGGCGCCTACGGCCCCGACTTCCACTACGCGGAGACGATGGCGGTGGGCGGCGTGCCCGGATTGTCGACGGTGCTGGCCGGCGCGGTGGGCGTGGGCACCGGCGCCTTCCTGGGAGCCATGAGTTTTGGTCCCACGCGGTCGCTGCTTGATCGCGTGCTGCCCAAGCCGGGCGACGGCCCGAGCGAGAAGTCCAGGGACAAGGGCTATTTCGTCACCAAGACGTTCACTCGCACCACCACCGGGCGCCGGTATCGTGCCGAGTTCCGGGCGCAGGGCGACCCAGGATACAAGGCCACCGCGGTGATGCTCGGCGAGAGCGCGCTGACCCTGGCTCTCGATCGCGACAAGTTGCCCGCCCACGCCGGTGTGCTGACGCCCGCGGTCGCGATGGGCGACGCGCTCGTCGACCGGCTGCGCGCGGCGGGAATGCGGATCGAGGTCGGCGAACTGCACTAGCGGCAGCGTCCGCCTCCGCTCGCCGGCCACTCCACCAACCAGAAACCCAACTGGCCGTTCACACCGTCGGCGACGATCTCTTCTCATATAGCATCACCGCGTCCGCGCGCTCCAGCAACATGTCAAGGCTGTCGACGGCGCTCGCGTCCCCGTGCACCCACCCCGCCGTGACCGACTGGCCCGTCGACTCCAGCCCGTGTTCCACCCACGCCTCGAACACCGGGACCAGTGAGGAGTGCGGCACCGAAATCACCACGGCGAATTCGTCGCCCCCGATCCGGGCTGCCAGATACCCCTCGTTGAGGAGCCATCGCAACGTGGCGCCGACCTCGGCGAGCACTCGGTCGCCGTACGCGTGCCCCAGCGAGTCGTTCATCTGTTTCAGGCCGTCGACATCCAGGAATCCCACCAGGACACACTTGTTCGTGGTGACCGCGTCCTCGACGAGTAGTGGGCCCCGTTCGGCGAGTCCCCGTCTGGTGAGCAGTCCGGTCAGGTCGTCGGTTTCGGCCATCTGACGGATCGTCGCGTTGGCGTCGCGAAGTCTGCGTTCGGTACGTCGCCAGGTGAGCGCGATGATCAGGGCCACCGAGTCCGCCTTGAGTAGTTGAAGCGCCACCGATCCCACCGAGGCCGATTGTGGGTAGACCAGCGCGCACCCTATGGCAATGATGTTGAGGACAAGGATCAGTGAGACGGCGATCCACGCGTAGGGCACGAGCGCACCGATGGCGACGATGACGAGCAACAGTCCGATCGCCGGAAAAGCGATCCGGGTACAAACAACATAGACGAGCGGGTTTGCGGCGATCACGATCGAAGTGAGCGCCACCAGGATCGGGGCGTTGCGTGTGGTCACGCACGACGGACGCCGCCACAGCAGGAACGCAAAGGCGCCGAGGAGTAACGACGTGGCAGCAGCGAACTCCGACGGAATCTTCGAACCGGGTGTCGTATCAAAGGCGAGCTGCCCTGAACCGACCGCGAGGAACAACACCGCCGCCATGGCAACCGAGAGTGCGAGGCGGTCATCGACCAGCCGATCGGGTTCGCGGATTGAGTCGGCCATGGTCCCAGGCGAATCAGGGTTGACCAGGTCTGAGTTCGATGAACAGCGCGTCGAGTTCCGCGCACAAACGCTCGCCGTCGTGCAGCGTGCCTTTCACGAATGCCTTCCGGCCGTCTCGTTTGTCCACCCAGGTGTGGCATCGCAGCGGCGTCGACAACGGAGTGAGCGATCTGTACTCCACGGTGAGATATGCCGTGCGGGTGACACCCGCGACGGCCAGCGCCGACGCCATGCCGCCGAGGTCGTCGAAGGCGACCGCGACCTGTCCGCCGTGCGCGGCGCCGTTGCCACCCAGATGGAAGGGGCGGAAGGTGACGTCGGCCACGACCCCGTCGGCGCCGGCAGAACTCACTTCGTAGGGCGGCAGCGTGATGTTGCCGCGCGCCGGTAGATCGATCCGCGTTCCCGACGGTGAATGCCATTCGTCGGTCTGACACGCCGCGAGCCGCTCGTTGAGTGCGGCAACCTGGTCGATCAACTCTCCGGTGATGGCCGGCTCGGGTGAGGCGTACCGGGCCAGATCCATCAGCCGGCGAATCTGCTCGTTCAACTCGCCGTAGCGGGGACCGCCGCGCTCGGTGGTCACCTCGATGCGGGCGCGGAAGCCGCCTTCGTGCGGGGCGTCGGCCGAAACGGGAGTGTAGGTTGCAGAAAGGTCGTCGCGGCGAATGTTCCCGGAATTGTCAGCTGCGACGTTCATCCAGCAACCGTAGCGCCCATAGGGCAGTCTGCGAGCTGTCCATCGGGACGGCGCTCGCGTCCCTATTCACACTCCGATGCCCCAGCCACGTGCAGTTGCCGCGGATGTTCCCGGGTGTCGCGAAGCCGGATCATCGCACCGGTCACGAGAGCGACGACCACAGAGACTGTCATCCACACGACGACCATGATGGCGACGACCTCAAATGGCATAAAGTAAGGCTGCCACCATGAACCGAACACGTCCACCATTTGAAGGATTGACACCAAGGCGTTATGTAGCCTTCGGCGAACTGTTGCGCGCCACCCTAACTCCTACGGCGGTCACGACATCCCCGGGCGGCTACCCTCATCGACATGACGCACACCGGCTCCGACACCGTCCTCACCCAGCCCTTCGACCCCGCACAATGGGGCTCGGTGCCGGGTTTCGAGGAGCTCACCGACGTCACCTATCACCGTCACACCGGTGCGGGACGGGCAAACGGGATCGTGCGCATCGCCTTCGACCGACCCGAGGTGCGCAACGCGTTTCGTCCGCACACCGTCGACGAGCTGTACCGTGCGCTGGATCACGCGCGCCGCTCCCCCGACATCGGCACGATCCTCCTCACCGGCAACGGGCCGAGTCCGCGCGACGGCGGCTGGGCGTTCTGCAGCGGCGGCGACCAGCGAATTCGCGGGCGGTCGGGCTATCAGTACGCCACCACCCACGATTCCGACGTCGGCGCCGCCGGGTCGGAAGGGGTGGATGAGGTCCGGGTGAAGGCCGAGGGCGGACGCCTGCACATCCTTGAGGTCCAGCGACTCATTCGGACGATGCCCAAGGTGGTGATCGCGGTGGTCGGTGGCTGGGCCGCCGGCGGCGGACACTCACTACACGTCGTGTGCGATCTCACCCTCGCGTCACGTGAGCACGCGCGATTCAAGCAGACCGACGCCGACGTCGGTTCCTTCGACGCGGGCTACGGCAGCGCGTATCTGGCCAAACAGGTGGGGCAAAAATTCGCCCGCGAGATCTTCTTCATCGGCGAGTCCTACGACGCCGACACGATGCACCGGATGGGTGCGGTCAACCGGGTGGTAAGCCACGCCGACCTTGAGCACACCGCGATCGAGTGGGCACGCGCGATCAACGGCAAGTCCCCGACCGCGCAGCGCATGCTCAAATTCGCCTTCAACCTCACCGACGACGGACTCATGGGTCAGCAGGTGTTCGCCGGAGAGGCCACCCGCCTGGCCTACATGACCGATGAGGCGGTCGAGGGACGCGACGCATTCCTGGAGAAACGAAACCCGGACTGGGAGCGATACCCCTATTACTACTGATCCGGCCGTAATGATCCACAGCAGCTCAACTTGTCTGAAATGAGGATTTATCGTGTCCGAGACGAGGATTCTTCGAGGATTGTCTCGTCAGCGGTATCCTGCGGTGACTGATAAATTCGACTTCGTACCGCTTGTCAGTACACTGGTGCAAATCAGTAGTAGAAGATCAAAAACCTGTGTTCAAGGGGTCGGCTCGGAGGTCAGCATGTGGCGCTGCAAGATCAGCCGCCGATGACGAGGGGCATCCGCAGCAGGCACTTCGAGCTTCCCCGCTGGATCAGGCGTTTCGATCGTCGGACCAACGGTGTGCTCGCGAGCGAGATCGGCGCGATACCGCTGCTGGCCGTCGGAATGATGTCACCGGGCTTCGTGAAACCGGGACTGCACTGGCTTCCGGCGGTGATCATTGCCTACACGTGCCTCTCCGCGACCGTGACGATTACCGCGGGCCGGCTCTCCGACCGCCAGTTCGTCGCACTCAGCCGACACCTGCCTCGTGCCTGCCGAGCAACTCGATGTTGAACGGGAAGTGTTGGGGCCGTCGCCCTCTCTGCGCGCCGAGGCGGGACCGCCGCCGGTCACTTGACAGGTCGACAAGCTCTCGTGTATCCGGTACGCGTCGGTGCGGTACTCGGTGCCCCAACGGTGGGTCGGCGCCACCGTGCGCCTGACCCAGGATGGCCGGCGGCTGCTGGTCATCGATCCCGCCAGCAGCGAGGTCATCGCCGAACACGAACTCGGCGCACCTGGCGAGGTGGTCCTCGATGACACCCACTACGGTGGGGCCCGCACACCAGTGAGTCGGGCACCTCGACCGAAAACCGATGCCGAGAAACAGTTTTGCGCGATCGGCGAAATCGCTGAACAGTTCCTGGTGGGGGCCGCGGCGATCGGGAACACCCGCCTGGCCGGTGAACTCGACGAACTCCTCGCCCTGCACACCGCCCACGGCGGCGACCAGTTCACCGCCGCGTTGACCCGCGCGGTGGCGTTTCGCCGGTTCAAAGCCGCCGACGTGCGTTCGATCCTGGCCGCCGGTGCGGGCGCCCCGAACCCCCGCACCGCCGGTGACGCCCTGGTCACCCACTCCCCACGGCACCGACCCGCGACCTCGAGCGGTACAAGATCACGGCGACGGCGAGGTGGTGTCATGACCACCGCGAAGCCATCACAACTGTTGCACCACAGGAGATACCGCCACTGGCATCCGATCTTGACATGGCGTTTCGGCGGTTGAAACTCGCCGCGATCCGCCATATGGCACCCGAGGTGTTGTTGACCGCGAAGACCCAACGCTGGACACCCGAGGAATTGCTACGCACCCTGGTCGAAGCCGAGATCGCCGCTCGAGACGCCTCCAACATCCGCAACCGCCTCAAAGCCGCCGGGTTCCCCGTCACCAGAACGGTGGGGTCTTTCGATGTGGCCGCCTCGTCGATACCGGCGAACACCTTCGCCTACCTGGAAGCATTGGAATGGCCACGCGCCCAACATAATCTGGCGATCATTGGTCCGCCGGAACGGGCAAGAGCCACACCTTGATCGGGCTCGGGATCGCTGCGGTGCACCGCCGGTCACAAAGTGCGCTAGTTCACCGCCGTCGACCTCGTCGAAATGCTGTATCGCGGCATGGCCGACAACACCGTCGGCAAGATCATCGACACCCTGCTCCGCCAAGACCTGATCATCGTCGATGAAATGGGATTCGCACCTCTGGACGACACCGGCACCCAGTTGCTGTTTCGGGTCGTCGCTGGCGCCTACGAACGCCGCTCCCTTGCCATCGCCTGGCCATTGACAATCGTTCTCCCGTGTCAACATGAAAGCGGGCCGTCGAGATAGCTGGTGAGTGCTCAGAGACCGTCAGCATCACGAGAGGCCCGCCTACTCTGGCGGAACCACACGGGTGGGGAATTCAGATAAGCATCACTGGAAAATTCCGATGAGCGCCGTCAGAATGGATCAACTCGTATGCCGACGCCGTCAGCTCGCTGAGTGGGACTGCACGCTGACCCTTGCCCCGGACGAGCCGATGCCGGCGCCAGTCGATGGCCCAAAACCCTGTGATGGTACCGGAGTACCCTCGATCGACGGGCTGGTCACCGACTCATTTTGTCTGAGTAGCACTTTTCACCTGCGGCCAGGTCTATTGATCGACATGGCCTACAATTGCCGTCGCCGACACAGCGCGCTCGGACCTTACTCGGAGGACGAGGAAAGGCGAGCACGCAGTCGGCGCCGATCCAGCTTCCCTGCTCCGCGCGTCGGAAGTTCATCGATTTCGATGATCTCGCGCGGTGCGGCGTAGCGGTCGAGGCGTTCGGCCACCATTCCGCGAATCCGTTTGCCGTCCACGCGGGTACGGCCGGAAGGAACGATGAACGCCACCACCTTCTCGCCCAGCCTGTCGTCGGGTAGGCCGACCACTGCACATTCGGCAACGGCCGGATCTTCGACGATCACGGCCTCCACCACCTGCGGCACCACGGTGAGTCCTCCACTGATGATGGCCTCGTCGGCGCGGCCGATGATGTGAAGGGTGCGATCGTCGTCGACTCGGCCGAGATCGTCGGTGCGGAATGATTCGGCTCGTCCGAACGCCGGATGGCCGGGCAGGTTCCGGTACCCGTGCGCTACCATCGGTCCCGAAAGCGCCACCCGGCCAACACCTTCGGGATTGGGATCGAGGATGTCGACGGTGACGCCGTCGAGCGCGACGCCGTCGTAGACGCAGCCGCCCGCCGTCTCGCTCATGCCGTAGGTGCGGACGATGGGAATGCCTTCGTCAACGGCTCTGCGCAGCAACGGAACCGGTGTGGCGGCGCCGCCGACAAGCAAGGCGTCGGCCGAACTCAGGGCGGCAGTGGCGTGTGGTGACTCGAGCACCTTGAGTAACTGCGTGGGCACCAGTGAGGTGTAACGGCGAGAGCCGTCGAGATCCTCGAGTGCGGTGGCGAAGGCGTCGGGGTCGAAGCCGGACGAGATGTCGAGTACCCCGGGAGTGAAACCGGCCGCCAGGGCACGCAGCAGCACCTGCAGCCCCGCGATGTGGTGGGGCGCCAATGCGAGCAGCCAGTTGCCGGGGCCGCCGAGACGTTGTTCGGTGGCGCTCGCCGACGCCAGGAGCGTAGCCGGGGTGTGTTGCGCCCCCTTGGGGACGCCGGTGGTGCCGGATGTGGAGATCACCAGGGAGATGTCGGGGTCGATGGGCTCGTCGACGCCGAGGGCGGTGGTGAGGCGCTCGGCCTCGCGGGGGTTGGTGGGGAGGGGGAGGTAGGCGGTGGAGGGTGGTTTCGACAAGCTCAACCAGCGGGGGTCGCTCAACCAGCGGGGGTCGCTCAACCAGCGGGGGTCGCTCGACCAGCGGGGGTCGCTCGAGCGAGGGTCGAGCATGGCGAGGAGTTCGTCGCGGCGGTCGAGGACCGTTGGATCGGCGGGGAGGGGGAGCCCGCGCAGGACGTTCAGCTCGGATCCCCCGGGTCGAGCGGTTGATCGTCGAACGGCCAGCCGAGCGCTTCAAGGTGCGCGCGAACGCGGTCGATGTCGGCGTCGTGGGGAAGTTCCTGGGTGACGCGTGTAATCTTCACCCCTGCGTCGATCTTGGAGATCGGTTCCGGCGGGGGCGGCGATTCACGGATCAGCTCGCCCGACACCTCGGTCACCTCGTCCTCGGTGAGCTGTCTGCGCAGCAGTGCGATGAGCGGGTTGAAATCATTCTCCGGCACGCCGTTGGGATACCCGGCGCGCAACCAATCGACGATCCTCTTCAGAAACTGCGGCCGATCCGCCATTGGCTCACCCCTCGACGCAACACGACACGACCCAACCGGGTGATTCTAGCCGGTGGGAAGGTGTCAGTTCTCGGATGCGTCGGGCTCGCCGAGCGGCCACCCGGCGGCGGCGAGGCGGCCGGCCACCTGGTCGATCTCCGCCTGCGTCGGCGGTTCGTCGGTCACGCCGCGAATCGCGGAACGGATCTGATCCTCGGTGAGGGGCGTATCGACGCCGTATTCACGGGTCAGTTCCAACGCCACCTGCATGATCTGATCCTCGTCGAGCACCCGGATCAGCAGGGCGAGCAGCGGCGGGAAGTCGGTGGGCGGGATGCCCTCGGGGTATCCCTTGCGAATCCAGTTGACTGCTGACTCGAACAATGAGGTGGCCATGATGCCTTTCCGGGCGGGTGATGGACGACGCCGACCTGTGGGCTCGCTACAACTTCTTGCCCACTGCTACTTCTTGTACGCCCAATCGGGGAAGACCTGGATTCCGAAGTAGTACTGCAGCGTGGTGCGCGCCACCCACAGCAGGCCGATGATGATCGCGATCAAGACGATGGCGAAGAAGAAGTAGCCGATCGCCCGCAGTGCCGGATTGGGTGCCGTGGTGGTGCCGTCGGCGGTGGTTCCGCCTGCACCGCGCGATTCCAGGAGCATGCCCACCGCGAACAGCGCAGGCAGTCCGGCGCCGAACAGCAGGCCGATGGCGAAGACCTTGACGATCGATTCGACGATATCCATGAGTGTTCAGCTGCCTTTCAGGCCGTCGCCGAAGGGGTGGGCTTCTTTGCGTCCGCCGGGATGATCGAGTTGGTGGACTCGTCCCAGTCGGCGTTGACGTTGCCGGCGTCCACCTTGTTCTGCTGCGCCCGCCAGTACATGTAGGACGCGGCGGCGATGAGGAGTGCGAAGATGACGATCGAGCCCATCACGTTGCCCAGCAAGTGGCCGAGGCCGTAACAGATGGCGCCCACGATGGCGGCTGCCGGGATCGTGGTCAGCCAGCCGATCACCATGCGTCCGGCGACCGCCCACCGCACCTGCGCGCCCTTCTTGCCGACGCCCGAACCGAGGATGGACCCGGTGGCCACCTGGGTGGTGGACAGTGCCATGCCGGCTGCGCTGGAGGTGAGAATGATTGCTGCCGAGGATGATTCGGCCGCCATGCCCTGCGGTGAGCTGATCTCGACCAAGCCCTTGCCCAGGGTGCGGATGATGCGCCAGCCGCCCAGATAGGTACCCAGCGCGATGGCGCCGGCACAGGAGAACACCACCCAGACGGGAAGGCCATGCTGCACCGACGACGCCGACAGGTGACCCGTGGAGATCAGGGCGAGGGCGATGACACCCATGGTCTTCTGAGCGTCGCCGGTGCCGTGGGCCAGCGAGACCAGCGAGGCAGTCGCGATCTGACCACTTCGGAATCCGCTCTCCTGCCGAGCATGCGACACCCGCGCGGTGATCTTGAAGACCAGCCAGGTGCCGCAGGCGGCCACCGCGCAGGCGATGAAGGGCGATGCGAAGGCGGGGATGATCACCTTGGCCAGCAGGCCGTGCCAGTTGATACCGCTCGCGCCGAGCGCGGCCAGTCCCGATCCGATCAGGCCACCGAAGAGCGCGTGCGAGGAGCTCGACGGCAGGCCGTAGAGCCAGGTGAACAGGTTCCACAGGATGCCGCCGACGAGGCCGGCGAAGATGATCAGCAGCGCGGTGGTGGGAGAGATACCGGGGATCAGATCGCCCTTGTCCGCACCGGAGGTCTGCTGCAGTTTGAGGACGTCCTTGGTGATCGTGGCCGCGACCTCCACCGAGAGAAACGCGCCGACGAGGTTGAGGATGGCCGAAATGCCGACGGCGACCTTCGGCTTGAGGGCCCCGGTGGCGATCGACGTCGCCATCGCGTTGCCGGTGTCGTGGAAACCGTTGGTGAAGTCAAATCCCAATGCTGTGATGACGAGCAACACAAGGATCAGCAGCTCTCCGCTCATGGGAGTCATTCTGCGTCCCCTGTTTGGCGATCACCTAAAGAACTCTCAGGTTGGCCACAGGCTGTGACCTGCGAGTTTTCCTCCCACGCCAAGCAGTTCACGCACTGTTCATGTTGGCGTCGACGAATGGCCATGACCGATGTCCGATTTGCGACGGAGCGAACGCTCGGCCGGGCGCCTGACCGGCGGTCTGGCTGTGCAAGAATCGTGATCCATGACACCGATCAAGCTGGGCATGCCGATCAACTACGCCGGCGACTTCCGCGAGACCATCGAGAATCTGCGCGACTTCGAGGCGGCGGGTGTGCAGCGGATCGCTGTTCCGGAGGCCTACAGCTTCGACGCGGTGAGCCAGCTCGGATACATCGCGGCACGCACCGAGAAGATGGAACTGCAGAGCGCGATCCTGCCGATGTACTCGCGCACGCCGTCGAACCTGGCGATGACCGCGGCCGGCCTGGACTACATCAGCAACGGTCGATTCGTTCTCGGCATCGGCGCCTCGGGTCCGCAGGTGATCGAGGGCTTTCACGGCGTCAAGTACGACTACCCGGTGGGCCGGGCGCGGGAGAACGCCGAGATCTGCCGGCTGATCTGGCGGCGCGAGAAGACCGACTACCGCGGCAGGCACTACACGCTGCCGCTCACCAAGGACGACGGCGGCACCGGCCTGGGCAAGCCGCTCAAGATCATCAACCACCCGGTGCGCGAGCGAATCCCGATGCTGCTCGCGGCGATCGGACCCAAGAACACCGAGCTCGCCGCGGAGATGTTCGAGGAATTCCAGCCCTTCCTCTTTCATCCCGAATACGTCGACGCCGCCTTCGGCGAGCCGCTGGCCGCGGGCAAGGCCAAGCGCGATCCGTCGCTGCCCGACCTCGGGATCGTGGTGCAGGCCACCGCGCTCATCACCGAAGACGCCGAGCAGATCAAGAACGCCACCGAGTTGGTGCGTCATCACGCGGCGCTCTACATCGGCGGCATGGGTGCGCGCGGCAAGAACTTCTACAACACCCTCGCCCAGCGCTACGGCTACGTCGAGGAGGCCAA
This sequence comes from Gordonia sp. NPDC003429, assembly GCF_053588575.1. Classification (NCBI taxonomy): domain Bacteria; kingdom Bacillati; phylum Actinomycetota; class Actinomycetes; order Mycobacteriales; family Gordoniaceae; genus Gordonia; species Gordonia sp. NPDC003429. The sequence continues at coordinate 2,830 of NZ_JBSFQF010000009.1, read as the reverse complement.
GCTGATCCAGGACCTCTATCTGGACGGCAAAAAGGTGGAGGCGGCCGCGGCGGTACCCGAGGATCTGGTGGCCGCGATGAGTTTCATCGGGCCGCGGTCGCTGGTGGCCGAGCGCGCCGACGCGTTCCGCGCGGCGGGGGTCACCTGTGTGCTGGCGGCGCCCGTGGCGCCGACGCACAAGGAGCGGGTGGAGGACGCCGAGGAACTGGCAGAGATCCTTATGGGGTATGAATAACTTCACTATGGGGCATGAATGACTTCACTTCCGGCAACCAAGTACAGCTGCCTTAGCCAGTCCGCTGTACTGATAGGCGAAGATCGCCGTCCACCCTGCAACCGACGTTCCGTAATCGCGGGGAACGCTGTGCATCACCACCTCGCCGGAGAAGCATTGTCCGAAAATGTATCGTGCACGCACCAGGTGATAGCGCCAACTCACCGCTATCACCGACTTCCAGTGCCGTTGCTCCGCTAGTCGTTGGACAAACATGGCTTCGCCGCGAGTCGTCGAGGGATCAGGTCGGAAACAGATCACTTCGATTTTGTCAGTGCTCGAGGAACAGATCCGATTCACGAGCACAGTACCTGCTCGGGTGTATTCGTTATTTATGTAGGGGTTTGACACCACAACTGTGTTCGCATATCCCTCACGAGCAAGCGTGAGTCCGTAGTCTTCGCGGCCATCGTGCTCACCGCCCAGCACAACGATCGCGTCCACTTTTCGGAGTGAGTCCGAATGGTCGCGGTAGAAGAGTTGATAGCCCAGGCCAGCAGTTGCCAGCGTGCCGAGTAGTAGCACAACGACCAGTGCGAGGAAGACACGAGCGTGTCCGACGCGACGCGCTCGCGACGCAGACGGGTCGGGTTGTTCTGCGGAGGCTCGATCCGACGATGGGCTGACCGACATGCATACGATTGTGTCAGTGGCGTGTCCCCCGTTAACCGGTCCGGTCGGTTTTAGAGTCCGGATTGCCCTGATGAGGGCACGAAGGGGCGATAGGGATCATGGCAGGGCGTAAGCGTCACTCGGCCGAGGACATCGTGCGCGAGCTGCGCCGGGCCGACGAGTTAGCCGCAGAAGGCAACACCGGCGAGGAGATCGCCGCCGATCTCGAGGTGTCGGCGGCCACCTTTTACAACTGGCGCAGTACGGCGGCGTGGACGCTGATGCCACCAAAGAACTCAAGGAGCTACGCGAGCAGAACAGCCCGCTCAAGCGGCTACTAGCTGACGCCGAGTTGGAGGAAAGACGCACTGCGGGAGATCGCCAAGGAAAATTCTGAGCCCAAACGGCCAAGCGCGTCGCGATCTACATGCTCAGAGAAGTGATGAGCATGTCAGAACGTATGGCTGCAGACCACCGACACCGCCACTCAGCGCTGGGCTACAAGACACCGGCTGGGTGCGCTTCCGGATGCACCCACACTCATCACCCCGTGGGCTGCGAGATCGACTGATCAACTGCAAGTAGGAACTGGTTCTAGCGCCGACTGGACCGGTTACCGGGGATCTGCCATCAGGAATGAGGACTTCAGTTGTGCAGAGTCAATTCGGTAGTCCAGTGCCCGCCAAGGCCGACTCGCCACGACGCTGGACGACAAGTGTTGGTATATTTCTCCTGCACTGCATTTTGGTTGCAGGTGCGTATCTCTGGGGGGAGACCAGTTTTTCCTTGCCAGGCTGTGATGGAAGGACTTGTCCGCATGAGTTTTTACGACTCGACCGGGATGGTCGCCACAGGGTCTGCGACTGCAGACGATCTGTTGTCCAACAGATGTGCGACGTCTGTCAGGCCTCAACCCATTAATTGGTTGTCCCGCTACGCTTCTGCGCTCTTTGTGACCGATATCATGGTCATCGTGACGGCCGTGGCCATCGGTCAAGTAGTTCGGTTCGGTCCCGACTCTTTTCTTCAGCCAGTCGGTCGTCTCAACACACCGTCAATTGTCGTGATGGCAGTGGTCGCGTCCGTTTGGGTTGTCGCCAATGCTGCTGGCCAGTGTTACGATCAGCGAGTTTTGGGCGTCGGGAACGTCGAATACGCGCGTGTGATACGCGCCGCATTCGTTGCGATGGGATTGATCGCGATCCTGGACGTCATGATCAACGGATGGACGGCCCGTGGGTTTCTCGCGGTCAGTTTTGTCGTGGGCGTCCCCGCTCTGGTCGTGTCTCGGTGGATGTGGCGGCAATATCTCGTAGCGACCCGCAAGCAGCGGCGGAACCTTCGGCGCGTGCTTGTGCTGGGCGACCTCAATTCATCGACACCACTGGTAGAGCGGATGAACGAGCGGCCTGAACTCGGATACGAGGTGATAGGTTTATGCGTTCCCGATACGAATAGTGTGATGTACCTGCGCGGTGATTCTCGTATCGCCGACGTCGGCGGCATAGAAGTGCCGATACTCGGGGCAGCCGAAGATGTGAAAGACATCGTTACCCTGTCAGGCGCGACGGTAGTCGCGATCACATCTGCCGATGTGATCGGCCACGATGCGATTCGTCGCATCTCCTGGGAACTAGAAGCCCTTGATGTAGAGATGCTGGTTGCCCCTGCTGTCGTCGATGTGGCCGGGCCGCGCATCGCTATGCGCCCGGAGGCCGGGTTTCCGCTCTTGCACATCGACAGCCCGAGATACCGCGGCGCTAACAAGTTTCTCAAGATGGCATTTGACCGCACGCTTGCGTCGCTCCTGATACTCGCTGCCGCGCCTGTGCTGGTAGGCTGCGCACTCGGAGATATTGTCAAGACCTGTGGATGAGCGGTTTTCAGGCGGCCTCCTGGGTGCCTGAGGTGGCGTCGGGTTCGACGAGTTTGCCTTTCTCGAAG